>NZ_JBSHKH010000091.1:0-34339 GCF_053643595.1 Streptomyces sp. NPDC055506
GGGCGATGTTGCGGACCTGGGAGGTCAGGTTCGACGCCATGAAGTTGACGTTGTCCGTGAGGTCCTTCCACACCCCCGACACGCCCGGTACCTGGGCCCGGCCGCCCAGCTGTCCCTCCGTGCCGACCTCGCGGGAGACCCGGGTGACCTCGTCGGCGAACGCCCGCAGCTGGTCGACCATCGTGTTGACCGTCAGCTTGAGCTCCAGCAGCTCGCCGGTCGCCTCCACCGTTACCTGCCGGGTCAGATCGCCGCGCGCGACCGCCGTGGTCACCACCGCGATGTCGCGCACCTGCGCGGTCAGCCGGGACGCCATCGTGTTGACGGCCTCGGTCACGTAGCGCCAGTCGCCGGACAGTCCCTGCACCGTGGCACGCCCGCCGAGCCGGCCCTCGGTACCGACCTCCCGGGAGACGCGGGTCAGCTCACCGGTGAACAGCGACAGCTGCTCCACCATGCGGTTCACCCCGCGCCCCAGGCGCCGCAGATCACCGCGGAGCTGGCGCCTGCCGTCGTGCAGCTCGGCGCGCTGTGTGAGATCACCTTCGGCGACCGCGTCCAGGACGCGCGTGGCGTTCACGATCGGGACGGCCAGCACCTCCAGGAGCGCGTTGGCCGCGTCCACGCTTGCAGTCCAGCCACCCGACCCGGGGCTCGCCGCCAGCCGCTCGTCCAGCCGCCCCTGCCGGAGCACCTCCCGGCGCACCCGCTCCAGCTCCGAGGCCAGATGTGCGTTCCGCGTGGTGATCTGGTCGAACTCCCCCGCCAGCTCGGCGAGGATCCCTTCGGGCACATTACCCATGCGTACGGTGAAGTCGCCGTCGCAGAGAGACCTCATGGCCGCCAGCATCGGACGCAGCTGGGCCACGTGCACCCACTCGTCCCCGGGATCGGGGACAGGTCGTTCCGCGGCCGCGGAACCGGTCCCGGCGGGCTCCCGCTCCCCGGATTCCGGCTCGGAGGAAGCGAGTTCGGAGCGTGCGACAGAATCCATGACAACACACTTCTCTTGGCGCAAAATATGACCACTCCCCATTTAGGCTACATTCGTCCTGTACTGGTCCGCAGTGAGCTGGGCAGGGGTTGCCGTGAGGCCACAAGCGGCGTCACAGACAGCGCGGTCCTTCGGTCCGCGTTCAACGGCAGCAGCACGGATGCATGTACCCGCCAACGAACTCGCGGCCGTGGCGGCACGCAAGTTCGTGCGTGCCGTACTCACCGAACGGACCGCGCCCCACTCCCCCGCCGCGCCGGCGATCAGCGACCGGTCCGTCGACGATGCCGTGCTCCTCGCCAGCGAACTCGTCACCAACGCCGCCGCACATGCCGGATCCGGTCTCGAAGTGGCCTGTCACCTCGATGCCGGGGCCGCACAGACCGGCTCCGAGGCCGGGTGGGCCGAAGCCGCACAGGCCGGGACCGGGTGGGTGGGTGTCGTGGTCGAGGTGCTGGAGCACGGGGACGCCCGGCGTCCCGCCGGCACGACAAGCCCGCACAGTCCCGTGCACGGCTACCGCAGGCAGCTCATGCACGCACTGGCCGAATCCTGGGGCGTGACCTGCCGGCCTACCGGGAAAGCCACCTGGGTCCGCCTGGAATGCGCGACGACGGCGCCCCCGCTTGCCGCCACGGAGCACAGGGTCGGCGGCCTCCCGGCCGAGGCCGCCCGCCGCCCACCGCCTCCCCCCGAGCCCGTTCTGCCTCGCGGACACCCCGGTCACAGAGCGCAGTGGGCGGAACGCGAAGGACAGTGGTTCCTCGCCGAGGCCGGAGAGCTCCTCGCCGGACAACTGGACGAGGACATGGTCGCCGCCCTCGCCGGACAGCTCCTGGTTCCCAGACTCGCCGACTGGTGCGCCATATGGCTCACCACCGACCACGCCGATGTCCGGCTCTCCCGCGTCTGGCACACCGACGAACAGCACATCCGCGCCCTGCGCCGGTCCCTGGAGAAAGACCCCCCGAGCGCGGCACTGAGCACGACCGGTCTGCCCTGGCCCTGGCCCGCGTGCGAAACCGCCCCCGGCGAGACCGGCCACAACACAGGCGGCTCCGCACTGGCCTTCCCCCTGGTCGCCGGCGGCCGGTACCACGGCACGCTCCTCATCGGCCAGGCAGGACAACCCGAACTCACCGACACCGTCGTACGGCTCGTCGAGGACGTCGCCCGCCGCACGGCCCAGGCGGTGGTCACCGCCCGCCACTACACCCGCCAGGCGACCATCAGCCGCACGCTCCAGCGCCGGCAGCTCCCGACCTCACTCGCCGCCATCCCCGGCATCGACACGGCGATCGTGTACGAGCCCTGGGCGGAGGGCCAGACCGTCGGCGGTGACTTCTACGATCTGTTCCCCATGGGCCGGCACCGGTGGTGTTTCCTCCTCGGTGACGTCTCCGGCCACGACATGGAAGCCATGTCGGTCACCGGTCTCGCCCGTCACCTCGTACGGCTGCTCGCCCGCGAGGGCCACGGCGTCGAAACCCTTCTCAACCGCCTCAACCACGCGATGGCCGAGGAAGCCGCCGAAGCCACCGCGCCGCGTGGCGAACACGAAGGCCCTCGCCTGCTCAGCCTGCTCTACGGAGAACTCGAACCCGACGCCATCACCGGCAACACCCGATGCACCATCGCCAGCGCCGGACACCCTCCACCCCTGCGACTGACGACGAACGGCACCGTCACCTCCGCCGCGCACCCCCAAATACTCCTGGGCGTCGAAGAACACACCAACTACCACGCCGACACCATCACCCTCACACCGGGCGAAACACTTCTCTGTGTCACCGACGGCGTCACCGAACGCCGCAACGGCACCCGTCAACTCGACGACGACAACGGCCTCGCCCGCATACTCGCCACCTGCACCGGCCTCGGCGCCAAGGCCATCGCCGAGCGCATCCGCCAGACCACCCACGACTTCAGCACCCAGCCCATCGCCGACGACCTCGCCATACTCGTGCTCGAAGCGGTGCCGGTACTCAGGAGCGCGGGAACCATCACCACCGGCCACCCTCACGGTGAGTTCTGATCCGGCGGCCGGCCGAGCAGGTGCCGAGCGGCTCAGAAGTCGGCGGCGACCCGGGCTACTTCACTCACGCGCAGGACCATGCGGACATTCCCTGCAACGCGGCCAGACGCCTGGCCACGATGATCTGCTCCTTGCGGGTGGCCAGGTCGGCGCGCGGGGCGAACTTCCGTCCTCCGGCGGCCACCCAGCTGGACTGGGTGAACTGCAGGCCGCCGTAATGGCCGTTGCCGGTGTTCGCCTTCCAGTTCCCACCGGACTCGCAGGCGGCGATGGCGTCCCAGTCAGGCCCGAATCGGGCAGTCGGCTGGGCCTGGGCACTGGTGGCGACGCCGAGTATCACGGCGACCGCGAAGAGCACGAAGGCCGGACTCGCCCTGCGGTAGCGGCAGTCGCGAGTGCTGATCATTTGAACGTTCTGTGACGAAATCATATGTAGACGGTTGCATCGCGTCACATAAGTAGCGAATTGAGAACAAGAATTCCTACGCCAAAAGAAGCAGCCATCAGCTCCTGCCAGCAACTGCTCTACCCTCTTCCGCATGGCCGGTGGCGCTTTTCGGCCTGCCAGGTGACTGAATCAGCCACCTTGCCGAGGTGATCCGAGATCCCCGTCAGGAGGACCGTTGCACCACGATGAGCGGACAGACCGGCCCGGAAGTCATGGCGAGCACCAGATGCAGCACGAGTTGGGCACCGTCGACCGCGCCGACCGGTTCTACGACGAGCAGGTGCTGGACCGGCTCAACCCACGCATGCGGGAGTTCGTGGCCCGCCAGGAGATGTTCTTCCTCGCGACCTCGGACAGCCACGGCGAGTGCGACAGCACCTTCCGGGCCGGCCCGCCCGGCTTTCTCCGAGTACTCGATGAAGGAGCCCTGGCATACCCGGAGTACCGCGGCAACGGCGTCATGGCCTCGCTCGGCAATATCCGGGAGAACCCCCATGTCGGCCTGCTGATGATCGACTTCTCCCGGGACCGCATCGGTCTGCATGTCAACGGCCGGGCGCGGCTGGTCGCCGACGAAACGATGCGCCGGAGGTATCCGGCCCTACCGGTTGATCCGGTACCCGGCCGCCGTCCCCACGTATGGGTGGAGGTCGAGGTCGAGGAGGCGTACATCCACTGCTCGAAGCACATACCGAGGCTGGTCCCGGCACCGCTCCGGCCGAACACCGACAGGGCGGACGGTTCCGCGGCCGCCGGAGAGCAGGCCTGGGGCACGGACGACGTCAAGCGCAAGGGCGGCGACTACTTCGGAGCGGCGGCCCGGGAGCGAGGGCTTGCCTCCCGCTGAGCGCCGGGAGAGCCGGAGCGAATTGACCCACGGCAGTGGCCGTGAAATGCACCCTGCGGCCGGTCGATCGGCTCCCTAGGGTCGTAGTCATGACGACGAAGACGAATGAGACCACCCAGACCACTCAGACAGTCAGGACCACGCGGACCGCGGACTTCGGCCCCGTCCTCACCCGCGCCGCCGACGCGGAGACGACCCGTGACCCCAGCAGTGTCATGACCCTTCTCGCGGACTCCGGCGACACCGGCGGGCGGCTCACCGGCTACCGGTCGACGTTCGCCGAGGGCGCGGTCGGAGCACCCGCCCATCTGCACACCAAGGCGTCCGAGATGTTCTTCGTGATCGACGGAGCGCTTCAGGTGCTGGTGGGCGAGGAGATCACTGTCCTGGAGGCGGGCGACTTCCTCGTCGTGCCGCCGCACACCCCGCACGCATTCGCTGCGGCGCCCGGCAGGACGGCCGACGTCCTGTTCGTCTTCACCCCGGGCGCCGGCCGCTTCGACTATCTGCGGCTCCTCGGCCGGGTGATGCGCGGCGAGGCCGATCCGCAGGAGATCAAGGACTCCTCGGAGCGGTTCGACAACCACTACGTCGACAGTCCGGCGTGGCGCGAGGCCCTCGCCACGCGCGGCTGAGACGGGAAGCGGCCGCCGACGCCCTGGAGGGCGCCCGGCACCTCGTCCAGGGCGAGCGCGCACTCGCGATCAGTCTCGACGGCCGGGTCCTGGCGGCGAGCGACCGGACCGGGCGGGTCGCGCCGTGGGAGCGAGCTGCGCCATCGCGCGGAACGTCTTTCCCCCCGGCTCTCGGCGGCTCGTCCCCCGAGGAGGTGAGCGCGCAGCGCTACACCGTCGACCCGGAGCAGGCGGTCGAACAGCTCTGCGCCCGTCAGCCCCGGTACTCGTCGCGTGCGGACCCGGGAAAGGAGAGGCAGGACAGGACGACTGCGAAAGGCCAGACCGACTGGATCGTCGTCACCGCGCGTTCAGCGGCGCCAGGGGCACCCTGCTGGTGGAGTTCGGCCAGGAACCATGCCGCGCCCAGTGCCATGACGGCGGTCGCCCCCAGGGAGGGAAAGGGCCTCAGGGCCCAGGGCACGGCGTCGCCCCTTCTGGCGGCCAGGACCGGCCAGACCGCCAGGACGACGAAGCCGACGACGGCGACCGACCCGTGGGTGAGGGAGCCGCCGCTGCTCGGCGCCGGAAACAGGGCGACGGCCAAGGCCGACACACCCCCGGCCGCAAGGGCGGCGCGTCCCGCGGGGGCGGCCGGGCGCAGTCCCCATGCGGTGAGCAGGTGGCAGACGCCCAGGGCGATGAAGGCGGCCGTCATCACCCAGTAGCTGGAGCCGCCGGGTGCCGCGAGGATGCTGATCGTCTGGACGGCGGGGTCGTAGGAGGGGCCCTGCAGGGATGCCGACACCGCCCAGCCCATGATCAACACGACGGGTGCACAGCCGGACGACAAGAGGACCCATTTCGGAACAGATCGCACCAGGACACCGTAAAGCGGATCTTCGGCTCCTCGCTCCACGAGCGACGGGTGGGAGGGTCGCCGCAACCGGTGGGCGTGCGGTGCCGTCCTACAGGGCACCATGATCCCTTCAAGCTTCGCCGGCCCCTGGGCCGGACCGGTGCGCCAGCTGCTCGACTTCGCCTGGACACAGACTCGGGCCTGCGCCTTCGCCATCGCCCTGCTGTGCGGCGTGGCCGTCTCCACACTGCTGCCCGAACTCCCCGTGGCGCGCTACGACCTGCTGGTGGTCTACGGCGTGCTGCTCACGCTGGTGTTCTGGATGCGCGGCTGGGAGAACGGGCGGGACGTCGCCGTCATCGCGGTCTGCCATGTCATCGGTCTGGCCTTCGAGCTGGTGAAGGTGTCGCTCGGCTCCTGGAGCTACCCGGAACCTGCCGTGCTGAAGTTCGCAGGTGTCCCGCTGTATGGAGGGTTCCTCTACGCGGCCGTCGGCAGCTACATCTGCCGCGCCTGGCAGCTGTTCGACCTGGAGATCGTGCGCTATCGGCCGCGTGCGACCGCCGCGGTGGCCGCGGCCGTCTACGTCAACTTCTTCAGTCATCACTGGCTGCCCGACGTGCGGTGGGTGCTGGCCGGGCTGCTGGTGGCCGTCACGCTGAGGACGTCGGTGCGCTTCACGGTGCGGGGCGTGCGCCGGCGGATGCCGCTGGCCGTGTCGTTCGTCCTGATCGGGTTCTTTCTGTGGGTGGCGGAGAATTTGGCGACCCTGGTCGGCGCGTGGCGCTATCCGTACCAGGAGCACGGCTGGGAGCCGGTGGGGGTGGCGAAGTTCGGCGCCTGGGCGTTGCTGATCAGCGTGACCTTCGTCCTGGCGGCGATCGGCCGGCGCACGGGCTCCGGGGCGGTCCGGTCGGTGCGGTGAGCGAGCGCGGGTAGCGAGCGCGGGGGGCCCCGCTCGGTGCGCGAGTCGTCGCCGGAGCCCTCGACTGAGTATCATCCTATGGACGTATTTGAGATGATTTGCCACCGAGGGTTCTTCACCGATCGTGACCACCCTCGCCGGAGTGATCAATGTCCCGCACCGGCACCACGGACGACGGCGACGAGCTGCTGACCAGGCTCGGGGACCTGACGGCCCAGGCGCGAGCACAGGCCGAGATGCAGCGCTCCCGGGTCGAACTGGCCCTCGCGCTGCAGAGCGACATGCTCCCCCGGGATCTGCCCGTCGCCCGGCGGCTGCATCTGGCCGTGCGGTACGCGCCCGCGACCCAGGGCCTCAACGTGGGCGGCGACTGGTACGACGCGTTCACACTCGGCGACGGCCGCATCGGTCTGTCCATCGGTGACGTCCAGGGCCACAACATCGAGGCGGCCGCCTTCATGGGGCAGGTGCGGGCCGGGCTGCGGGCTCTGGCCTCGGTCACCAGCGAGCCGGGCGAGGTCCTGGCCCGGACCAACGAGCTGCTGCTGTCCCTCGGCTCGGACCTGTTCGCCACCTGCACCTTCATGCGACTCGATCCGTGCGCCGGGGTGCTGGAGAGCGCGCGGGCTGGGCATCTGCCCTGCGTCTGGGCCACGGCCGACGGGAAGTCCGGCCTCACCGCGGACGAGGGCGGTCCGCCGCTGGGTGTACAGAAGGGGACGCCGTATCCGGTGACGCGGTACGAGCTCGCCACGGGCGGTGTGTTCGTGCTGCTCACGGACGGTGTCGTGGAGGGGCCGTCGATGCCGCTGGAGGAGGGACTGGACACGGTGACGCGACTCGCGGGAATCGCGGCGGTGGCGGGCATGGACGTGGACGGGCTCGCGGCCGCCGTGATCAAGGGTGCCGAGCGCGTGGGGCACGACGACGACGCCGCCGTCCTGGTGGTCGGCCTCGACGGGCCGGACGCTCAGCCATAGGGCCGCAGGGCCCCGCTCTCGCCTCGCCGACGCGGCGGCCTCGGTGTCTGATGGCTGCTGTGGTGGGTAGCCAGGATCTGCGCAAGCCGGTCGTCCTCGCTCTGCAGACGCTGGCCGTCGCCGCCTGCTACTACGTGTCGGGAAAGCTGGGCCTGCTGCGGGAGCTGGTCGTCGAGGGCGCGGTCGTCACACCCATCTGGCCCCCCACCGGCGTCTCGGTCGCCTTCCTGCTGATCTTCGGGCTGCGCTGCTGGCCGGGGATCGCCCTGGGCGCCTTTCTCGTCATCGTGTCCATCACCTCCGTCACGCCATCGTCGCTCGGCGTCCTGGCGGGCAACACGGTGGCACCCGTCGTCGGGTACCTGCTGCTGCGCCGGGCCGGCTTCCGGACCGATCTCGCGCGGCTGCGGGACGGTCTCGCCCTGGTGTTCCTCGGGGCGTTCACCGCCATGCTGATCAGCTCGACCGTGGGCGCCGGCCTTCTGATCGCCACGGGCAAGCTCGAGTGGCCGAGTTTCTGGGCCGTGTGGCTGGCCTGGTGGGTGGGTGACGCGATGGGGGTGCTGATCGTCACCCCGGTGCTGCTCCTAGTGGCCCGCTTCCGTCCGCCCCTGCGGCTGACGCGCTGGAAGGAGGCCTCGGGCCTGGCGCTGATCGCCTGCTGCGTCGTGCCGCTGGCCGCGCACAGCTGGCTCAGTCTGCTGTTCCTGGTCTATCCCCTGCTGATCTGGGCGGCTCTGCGCTTCCAGCTGGCGGGCAGCATGCTGTGCGCCCTCTTCGCCTCGATCATGGTCACGGTGGCGGCGACCGAGCGGATCGGGCCGTTCGACGGGCTCAGCCGTGTGGAGGTGATGCTCAAGCTCCAGGCGTTCAACGGGGCGATGGCCCTGACGGCGCTCATCCTGTCGGCCGTGATCACCGAGCAGATCCACACCCGGCGTTCCGTGGAGCGCGCGTGCCAGGAACTGGTCGAGGTCCTGGAGCACCTCACCGCGGGCGAGTCGGCGGACGGCCGGGCTCAGCTGGAGGAGGGCGGGGCCGGGCGGAGGCAGGACGAGTGACAGGCGCCGGAGCCACCCGTCACCGAGACGTAGGGTGGGCGTCATGCCCGAGGTGGAGGTGCTGCAGCTGCTGGTGTCGCCTGCGCACCGGCTGGCCGGACGACCGGCGGACGGGCCCTCCCCCGGCCCGCCGGACGAGCGCGTCCCCCGGGTGGAGGTACGCCGCGGTCTGGGGCTGGTCGGCGACCGCTACTACGCCCGGCCCGCCCACCGGAACGCGTCGGTGACCATCATGGCCTCGGAGAGCCTCCCGGATGCCGCCGACCTTCGGCACACCCGCCGGAACATCCTGCTCGCGGGCGTCGACATCGACGCGTACATCGGTACGACGATCTCTCTGGACTGCGGCGGCGGGCCGGTGGAGTTCGCCGTGCACCGGCCCGCCCGGCCCTGCGCCTGGATGGACGTGACGATCGGCCCCGGCGCCCAGCGGGCCCTGCGCGGGCGGGGCGGTGTGCGGTGCACGCCGCTGAGCGACGGGGTCCTCACGCTCGGTCCGGCCACGTTCCGGGTCGTGGCCGGGGCCGTCCCCGCGTCGTGAGCCGTACGGCCGCGCCCGGAGTGTCAGCCGACCGACGGAGCCATCCGGATGGCGGCGATGTCGAGCTGCAGGCGCACCTTCTCGCTCACCATCGCACCGCCCTCGGCCAGCCTGCTGTTGTACGTCAGCCCCCAGTCGGAGCGGTTGATGGTGGTGGTGCCGTCGAATCCGGCCCTTTCGTATCCGAAGGGGTCGGTGACGTGTCCGATGTAGGTCAGATCCAGTACGACGGGCCGTGAGACGCCTTTGATGGTGAGGTCGCCCGACATGCGGAAGAGGTCCGAGCCGGTCTGTTCCACGCCGCTGCTGGTGAAGCGCATACGCGGATAGGTCGCGGCGTCCAGGAAGTCACGGCCGACCAGGTGGGCGTCGCGTTGTTCCACCCCGGTGTCGACGCTGGAGGTGAACAGTGTGATGTCGGCCCGCGACCGGGCGGGGTCGTGCGCGTCGAAGTAGAGCCGACTTTCGTACTCCAGGAAACAGCCGCGCACGGTGGTCACCATGGCATGCCGGACGGAGAAGCCGATCCTGCTGTGCGCGGGGTCGACGACCCATTCACCGGTGAGGTTCGTCAGGTGGGGGTCCGGCAGCACGGCGGTGGGGGCTGCCGGTGCGCCGGCCGGACGCTGCGGGGGGACGGGCGGCGCCTGCCGGCGGGACGACACGACGCGGTTGAACAGGTTCATGATTCATCTAGGTACTTGAGTTTGGTTATAGCCGCAAGTCCCCTTCCGATTTGCGGCTGTTGAGAACCAGCGCGTGACCTTTTTGCCGCCGCATTACACAAAATCCACACACGCCTGTCGCGGCGCTTCGACGAAATACCCACCCGAAACTCCATGGATTTTCATTTCGGGCATATCGGTATTCGGCTTATGTCATCTCGATCGCGAGGTCGTTGTCGACGGTGTAGTAGGGGCGCGCTGCGGCTCCGTCCACGGCGACGGCCGGGTAGACGTACACGTGCTTGCGGTCCGCCACGTCGTCGAGGAGCCGACCGATCCTGATCGGCCGTGCGTCGGCGGTGGGCCGGACGAAGGCGTCCCAGAACCGGCCCGCTCCCCCGCCGTCGACCGCCAGGTCCTGCCGGCCGGCGGTGAAGGAGAAGCCCCTGCCGTCCTCGTCGAGCCGGGGGCGGATACTCCGTACGGTGTCGCTGCCGCGCAGGCGCAGCCGGACGGTGGCGTCCTCGTGGAGCCGGGCGCCGTGCAGGCGGGCCTCGACCGTGATGGCCTTCTCGGTGACGTCGATGGTGCGGGCCTCGGCGTGGGCGGTGCGCAGCCAGGCCCGCAGGGCCAGGAATCCGTCCTTCGTGACATACGGGATCCGGACGGCGACCGGCGAGGGCCGGTCGCGGAGGTGTCCGTCGACGAGGACGCGCAGATCCCGCAGGCCGGGGCGCAGCCGCTGCCGTTCGGCTCCCGGTTCGGGCAGCAGAAAGAGGTCCCAGCGGCCTTCGTCGAGGTCCTGGCGGGGTTCCAGTACGGCGTGCCGCCTGCCGTCGGCCGGGTCGGGTTCCAGCTCGAGGTGGTGGCGGGTCGTCTCGGGGCGGCCCTTCTTTGGACGCAGCACCAGGAGCAGCTGAGGGCCGGCGGCCGAGGTCGCGGGGAGGCGGAAGGTGATCCGGCCGTCCGTGTCGATGGCGCAGTCGGTGCGCAGGGGCGTGTCGTGGTGCTTGGTCATCGCTGTCCCTTCCGTATCGCGCGCAGGGCGCCGGCCGCCGCGGTGTGGGCGAGGTCGCGGGCGGCGTGGCCGCGTCCGGCCAGTGGGCTGTCCGTCCGGCGCCCGGTGGCCCGCCGGCCTGTGTTCTTGGCCGTCATGGCCTCGTCGATGATGCGTTCGGCCTGTGCGACGACGGGGTCCGGGGCGAAGCGGTGGGCGTTCTCCAGAGCGGTGCGGCCCATGCGGCGGCGGCGCTCGTCGTCGCCGACGAGTTCCAGCAGGGCCGAGGCGAGGGCGTCGCGGTCTCCGACCGGTACCAGCCGGCCGTCGGCGCCGTCGTTGATGATCTCGGCGGGGCCGTGGGGGCAGTCGGTGCTGACGACGGGCAGTCCGCAGCGCA
This sequence comes from Streptomyces sp. NPDC055506, assembly GCF_053643595.1. Taxonomy (NCBI): domain Bacteria; kingdom Bacillati; phylum Actinomycetota; class Actinomycetes; order Kitasatosporales; family Streptomycetaceae; genus Streptomyces; species Streptomyces sp. NPDC055506. The sequence goes on from NZ_JBSHKH010000091.1 coordinate 11,367, forward strand.
TCGCCTCGACGATGGTCATGCCGAACGGCTCGAAGTCGGACGTGGCGGCGGCGATCGAGGCCTTGGCCCATTCGGCCTCCATGGGGGTGGCGGCCCCCATCAGGAACACGTTGTTCCACAGGCCGAGGCGTTCGATGAGCTGCCGCAGCGCGGGCTGCTCCTCGCCCTTGCCGTAGATGCGTAGCTGCCAGTCCGGGAACGCGGCGGCGACCTGGGCGAACGCCTCGATGAGGAGGTCGTAGCGCTTCACCCGCACGAGCCGGCCGGCGGCGATCACGATCTTGGCGGTGCCGTCGGCGGGAGGCAGCGCGGGGTCGGGGACGCTGTTCGGGAGGGCCTCCACATGGACTCCGGGCAGCCACATCTTGCGCCGGTAGGCGGCGGCGTCCGCTTCGGTGACGGTGGTGACGACGTCGAGACGGCGGTAGGCGCGGCGCAGCGCGGTGCGCAGCCGCGGCGAGTGGTTGTCCAGGGTGAGGTGCTCCTGGCCGACGCGCAGGACGTGCCGCGGGGCCTGGCGTGCGATGTGCACGTTGAGGCCCGGCCGGGTGCCGATGACGACGTCGGCGTCGAGCGACTCGAGGTGCTCGCCGATCCGCTGGTCGGTCAGCTCGCTGTACTGGTGGTGGCGGTACTCGGCGGGCGGGTACACCCGCGCCGGTCTCTGGTGCAGCGGATGGTCCGCTTCCTTGCGCAGGTCCACCAGCGGCCGTAGCCGCACCCTGGGGTGCGGGGTGAGATTGGGGTGCTCCCGGTGGCGTAACGCGGAGACGATCTCCACGTCGTGCCGCTCGGCGAGCGCCCCGGCCAGGTTGAACGTGGTGGTGATCGTGCCTCCGATTCCGTAGGCGTTGTGGATCAGGAAAGAGATCTTCATGGTGGCCTAGACCGCGTCAACGACCGGAGCGTTGTTCGTCGTTACCACTCTGTGGCCGTGGCGGCGCAGGGCGGGCGTTCCCGCCGGTTCAGACATGATCTCGGACATAAGTGGTCTGGGCCATACCCCTTTGCCGCCCGGTTGTGAATAGCTTGACGTGTTTGCCCGCAGCAGCGTCGCGTCATCGGGTGCACCCTCGTATCGATCTTCAGGAGACCCATGCGCCCCCGAATAACCTCCCTCCCGCCCTTCGCCCTGGCCGGCGGCGCGCTGGCCGTGGGGGTGGGCGGTCTGTATCTCGCAGGGCTGATGCTGACGGGCGGGGAGATCGACACCGGCACGACCGTGCGCGGGGTGGAGATCGGAGGGCTGAGCCGCGCCGAGGCGGTGCGGAAGCTGGAGCGGCAGCTGGGCGCGGACGGCGCGCGGGAACTGCCCGTGAAGGTCGGGGAGCGCTCGGGCACGGTCGATCCACGGCGCGCCGGGCTCTCCTTCGACGTCCGGGAGACCGTCGACCGGGCCGCACGCACCGGTGCCGATCCGCTCAGCGTGTTCGGCGGCTTCTTCCGTTCGGGCGGCGTGATCGAGCCGGTCGTACGCCTGGACGAGGACAAGGCGCGGGCGGCCCTCGGGCGGCTGGCGAAGGGGCTCGACCAGAAGGTCCGGGACGGTGCCGTCTCCTTCGACAGCGGGCGGGTCGAGGAGGTCGCGCCGCGCACGGGATACGCGCTGGACGTGAACGCCGCGGTCGGTCCCCTGCGCGCCTCCTTCCTGCGCGGGGACGCCGACGCGGTCACGTCGCTGCCCGCCCGTGAGACCCGGCCGAAGGTCACGGCCGACGAGGTCGGGCGGGCGGTGCGTACGTTCGCGAAGCCGGCCGTGTCGGCGCCCGTCACGCTCACCGCGGGCGGCAGGCGGTTCACAGTCGGCCAGGACGTGCTGGGCGAGCATCTGGCCATGCGACCGGACGGCGGCGGCAGGCTGAGACCGGAACTCGACGCCAAGGGGCTGCGCGCCGACCCCGCCGTGGCCGGTCCGCTGGACGAGGTCACCGCCACCGCCGAGAACGCGAAGCTGGGGTCGGACGGCGACAAGGTCGTGGTCGAGGAGGACGCCACGATCGGGCTGGAGGTCACCGACAAGGCACTGGGCAAGGCGGTACTGCCGCTGCTCACGCGATCGGGCGCCGACCGCGGCGGCGAGGTGGCTGTACGCGAGACCCAGCCGGAGGTCACCCGGGAGAACGCCCCGGAGCTGGGGCTGACGGAGAAGATGTCCTCCTTCACCGTCCACTTCGAACCGGCCGAGTACCGCACGAAGAACATCGGCCGGGCGGTGGAACTCATCAACGGCTCCGTCGTCAGGCCGGACGAGACGTGGAGCTTCAACCGGACCGTCGGCGAGCGCACCGAGGCGAACGGCTTCGTCGAGGGCATCATCATCCTCGACGACAAGTTCACCAAGGCGTCCGGCGGCGGCGTCTCGGCCGTGGCGACGACCATGTACAACGCGCTGTTCTTCGCCGGGGTCAAGCCCGTGGAGCACGGCGCGCACTCCTTCTACATCGAGCGCTACCCGGAGGGCCGCGAGGCCACGGTCGCCTGGGGCAGCCTGGACCTGAGATTCATCAACGACTCGGGCAAGGCGATCTACATCCGGGCCGAGTCCACGGACACGTCCGTGACCGTCTCCTTCCTCGGCACTCGTAAGTACGACGAGATCAAGTCGGTGAAGGGGCCGCGCACCGAGGTGAAGAAGCCGTCGAAGAAGGTGAGCAAGGACAAGGAGTGCGTGCCGCAGACGCCGCTCGAAGGGTTCGACGTCACCGTGGAGCGGGTCTTCTACAGCGACGGCAGGGAAGTGAAGCGGGAGCCGTACCGCACGCACTACACGCCGCGTGACGAGATCGTGTGCGAGTGATCCACCCGCCGTTCGCCTCTGCGTCCGCGCGATCAGCCTCACGCCCCTGACCAGTCGCACACGTCCTTTCAGGCCGGTCACGGGTAGGGCTGTGGCGGCGCCCCATGCCGTGCTGCCCCGGGCAGAGAGACGTAGGCAGTGACTCAGGACCTGGCAAGCACCACTCCGGACGATGCCGCAGACTCCGGCAGCGGGCACGGTGGCGGAAAGGACGCGGTGGAGCAGGACGCGGTCGGAACACGTAACCGGACCTTGGCGCATGCCGGAGTGGGCCGCGCCGAAACCCTCCTGCTGTCCCGCTACAGACTCGGCTCGCAGCAGGAAGCGTTCGAGTTGCTGCGCCAGACCTCCCAGCGTTTCAACATCAAACTGCACACCCTGGCCGACGCCGCGCCCCGACTGCCCGCACTCGCACCCACAGTCGGCCAACGGTTCGCCCCACGGCCGCGTAGCGGACCGCCGCCGCTGCTCGGCCTGGCCCTCAGCGACGGGGCGTCCCGCACCAGCGACGGCGCCGTCCTCAAAGCCGCGATGCGCCGTGTCCTGGATCTCACCGACACCGACATGGCCAACGTGCCGACGGCATCCGGCTCGGCTGAGTACCAGCCGACCGGGCAGCCGGTGGGGCGGGCCGGTCGGCGTGGATGAGGCATGACCGGCCCGCCCGGACTCAAGGGGTGCGGCTCGGCTACAGGCCCACGTCCCGGCTGCGGATGTCCTCCAGGGACTCGCGACGCACCAGGAGGCGGGCGAAGCTGTCGCGTACGGCGACGACGGGAAGACGGCCGACCAGGTTGTATCCGGAGGCCATGGACAGGTGGTACGCGCCTGCCACGGGTACGGCGAGGAGGTCACCCGGGCGTACGTCGGCGGGGAGTTCCGCGTCGGCGGCCAGGATGTCGCCGGCCTCGCAGTGGCGGCCGACCACGGTCGTCCGGGCCGGAGCCGCGGTGCTGTGCCTGCCGATCAGGCGAGGGGCGTAGCGGACGCCGTACAGCGCCGGGCGCGGGTTGTCGCTCATGCCGCCGTCCACGGCCACGAAGACGTGTCCGCCCGTGTGCTTCACGGACAGGACGCGGTACAGGGCGACGCCCGCCGGGCCCACGATCGCCCGTCCCGGTTCGATGATCAGACGGGGCACGGGGAGTCCGGCCGTGGCACAGGCGCCGGCGAGTTCGGCGCGGACCTTGCGGGCCAGTGACGTCAGGTTCAGGCCCTCCTCCCCCGGGCGGTAGGCGATGCCGTGGCCGCCTCCGAGGTCGAGCTCGGGCAGGACCAGGCCGTGCTGTTCACGCAGCCGAGCCATGAGGCCGACCATGCGGCGTACGGCGACGAGGTACGGCTTGACGCTGGTGATCTGGGAGCCCAAGTGGCAGTGCAGCCCGGTGAGTTCGAGCTGGGGCTGGTCCAGGATGCGGGCGATGGCGTGCTGGGCGTAGCCGTCGGCGATCGACAGGCCGAACTTCTGGTCGTCCGTGCCCGTACGGATCTTGGCGTGGCCGCCGGCGCTGATGCCGGGCACCACGCGGACCATCACCTTCTGGTGCCCGTGCGGCCCGACGGCGGCTGCCAACCGGGCGATCTCCGAGGGGCTGTCGATGACGATCCGTCCGACGCCCAGGCGCAGGGCGGTGTCCAGGTCGCGCGGGGACTTGGCGTTGCCGTGCAGCACGATCCGCTCGGGCGGGAAGCCGGTGGTGACGGCGAGTTCCAGTTCGCCGGCGGAGCAGACGTCCAGGCCGAGGCCCTCCTCTTCGACCCAGTGGGCCACGGCCCGGCACAGGAACGCCTTGGCCGCGTAGAGGATTTCGGCGTCGGGAAAGGCGTCCCGGTAGGTGCGGCAGCGGTCGCGGACCTCGGTTTCGTCGAGGATGTAGGCGGGGGTGCCGAAGCGGTCTGCGATCTCGGCGAGCGATACGCCGCCCACGTCGAGCTCGCCGTGCCGGGGCTCGGTGACCGAGGCGGGCCACACTGACAGCTCGGCCGAAGTGGTCGTGGTGGTGGGTTCGTGAACCGTGGTCATGGTGTCTGCCCCTCTCAGGCGATCCGCAGTGCGGGAACGGGAGCGGCGGGCTCGACCGGAGCGGGAGCCGGTGCCGAGAACAGCGGGTCCACCGTGACGGTGGTGATGCCGAGCGGGGCGGTCAACGCCCGCAGGGCGGGCTCGGCGAGGCGGATCCACACCTGGTCGGGGCCGAGCGTGGCCGTCAGCCTGCGCTCGGAGGTGAATCCGACGGCCGTGCGGTCCCCGAGCGGGGTGCGGAAGAGCCGGGCCGCGCACCCGGAGGGTCCCGGCCGGACCGGGACGTAGAGGAGTCCGGCCGGGAACCGATCAGGAGGTTCGGGGTCGTCGCCGAGGAGAAGTTCTGCCATGGGGTGCCTCCTGAGAAACAGGGATGAGTGGTCTGAAAGGCCCCGGACGCGGGGAGGCGGACCGGGGCTCGCCAACGACGTTATGCCCGGTGTCCCCCACTCCAGGACGTCCCTTGACGGGACCCTGACGACGATCCCGCCGACCTTGACGGGGTGCTGACGCCGTGTCTCACCGCTCTGAGCCGTGCCGCCGAGGTGGCCCGGATCGCGGGGCCGAACTCTGGCCGGTGCCGGCTCGGGTCGAGGACTGGGAGCCGTTGGCACGGGACCGGCTCTGGTGCGGATCGCCGGAATGTTCTGCGGCTGGACACCCGATGTCTTCAGCGGGAGTTCGACACCGTGCCGCCCAACGCCTGAGCCCTTCAGGAGGCGGCCGGCAGACCCGGCTCCTGCGGTCGCCGCTCGGGTGCCGTCCGTACCGTGAGCACCATGGTGAGGCCGCCGCCGGGGGTGTCCTCCGCGTGGAGCGTGCCGCCGACCGCCTCGGCGAAGCCGCGCGCGACCGCGAGGCCGAGGCCGACACCGGCTCCCCGGGGTGAGTCGCCGTAGCGCTGGAAGGGTTCGAAGATCCGGTCCTTGGCCTCGTCCAGTACGCCGGGTCCGCGGTCGACGACCCTCACCTCGACGCGGTCGGCGAGGGCGCTGGCCGAGACCAGGACCTTCTCGCCGTGCGGGCTGTACTTGACGGCGTTCTCGACGACGTTGGCGACGGCTCGTTCCAGCAGTCCGCGGTCGACATGGACCATGGGCAGGGTCTCGGGGATGTCGAGTGCCACGCTGTTGCCGGGGACTCCTCCGAGCGCCATGGGAACCACCTCGTCGAGGTCGGTCTCGCGGATGATCGGGGTGACCATGCCGGTCTGGAGGCGGGACATGTCGAGCAGGTTGCCGACCAGGAGGTCGAGCCGGTCGGCGCCCTGCTCGATGGCCTCCAGCAGTTCCGCCTCGTCCTCCTCGGACCAGGCGACGTCCTCGGAGCGCAGTGAGGACACGGCAGCCTTGATACCGGCGAGCGGAGTGCGCAGGTCGTGGCTGACGGCGGCGAGCAGCGCCGTCCGTATGCGGTTGCCTTCCGCCAGTTCCTTGGCGCGGCCGGCCTCTCGTTGCAGGCGCTGCCGGTCCAGGACCACGGCGGCCTGCGCGGCGAACGCGGCCAGCACCCGTCGGTCGGCGGCGGGCAGCACGCGGCCGCGCAGGGACAGGGCCATGTGGTCTCCGACAGGAACGTCGACGTCCCCCTCGTCAGGATTCTCGGCGGGCCGGGGTCCCACACTGCCGGCGCAGGTCCAGGGCTCGGTCTCGTCGGTCCGCTCGAGCAGGACCACCGACTCCATGCCGAAGGTCTCGCGGACCCGCTCCAGCAGTTCCTCGAGCGAGGTTTCGCCGCGCAGGACGTTCCCCGCGAGGAAGGAGAGGATCTCCGATTCGGCACGCAGCCGCGCCGCCTGGTGGGTGCGGCGGGCCGCGAGGTCCACCACCGAGGCCACCGACACGGCGACCCCTACGAAGATCGCGATGGCGACGATGTTCTTCGGGTCGGCGATCGTCAGGGTGTGCACGGGCGGCGTGAAGTACCAGTTGAGCAGGAGGGAACCCACCACCGCTGATGCCAGGGCCGGGAAGAGCCCGCCCAGCAGGGCCGACGCCACTGTCAGGGCGAGGAACAGCAGCATGTCGTTGGCGAGGCCGACATCCGGAGTGGCGCCGGCAAGGAGCCAGGTGAGGACCGCGGGGCCCAGGACGCCGACGAGCCAGCCCCAGATGACCCGGGACCGTCCCAGGCGTGCTCCGCGCGCCACCGGAAGGCCGCGCCCCTTGCCTGCCTCGTCGTGGGTGATGAGGTGGACGTCGAGATCCGGGCCGGACTCCCGGGCCACCGTCGCGCCGACGCCGGGGCCGAAGACGTACTGCCAGCCCTTGCGCCGGGAGACGCCGAGGACGATCTGGGTGGCGTTGACCCCGCGTGCGAAGTCCAGCAGGGCCACCGGTATGTCCTCGCCGACGACTTGGTGGAAGGTGCCGCCGAGGTCCTCGACCAGTGTGCGCTGGACGGCGAGTTCCTTCGGGGAGGCGGCGGTGAGACCGTCACTGCGGGAGATGTAGACGGCCATGACCTCGCCGCCGGCGCCCTTCTCCGCGAGTCGCGCGGCACGGCGTATCAGGGTGCGGCCCTCGGGGCCGCCGGTCAGGCCGACGACGATGCGCTCGCGCGAGCCCCAGATGGCCGAGACCTTGTGCTCGTTGCGGTACTCGGTGAGATAGGCGTCGACCCGGTCGGCCACCCACAGCAGCGCCAGCTCCCGCAGGGCGGTCAGGTTGCCCGGACGGAAGTAGTTGGAGAGGGCCGCATCAACCTTGTCCGGCTTGTAGATGTTGCCGTGCGCCATCCGCCGCCGCAGCGCCTGCGGGGACATGTCGACCAGCTCGATCTGGTCGGCCCGGCGGACCACTTCGTCGGGCACGGTCTCCTGCTGCCGGACACCGGTGATCGACTCGACGACGTCACCGAGCGACTCGAGATGCTGGATGTTGACGGTGGAGACGACATCGATGCCGGCCGCGAGCAGTTCCTCCACGTCCTGCCAGCGCTTGGTGTTGCGGGAGCCGGGGACATTGCTGTGGGGCAGCTCGTCGACCATCGCCACCTGGGGGCGTCGGGCGAGCACGGCATCGATGTCCATCTCGGTGAAGGTGGTGCCCCGGTAATCCAGTTCCCTGCGCGGGATCTCTTCCAGTCCGTGCAGCATCACCTCGGTGCGCGGCCGGCCGTGGTGCTCCACGAACGCGACCACACAGTCGGTGCCGCGCTCGAGGCGCCGGTGTGCCTCGGAGAGCATGGCGTAGGTCTTGCCGACGCCGGGTGCCGCGCCGAGGTAGATCCGAAGCTTGCCGCGTGCCATGTCATTCCTCGAAGCGGTAGCCCATGCCGGGCTCGGTGATCAGATAGCGGAGGTGGGAGGGGTCCGACTCCAGCTTGCGTCGCAGCTGGGCCATGTAGACCCGCAGATAGTTGGTCTTGCTGCTCTGCGAGACGCCCCAGACCTCCTGGAGAAGCTTCTTCTGCGTGATCAGCCGTCCCGGATTGACCACCAGGATCTCCAGCAGGTGCCACTCGGTCGGCGTCAGCCGCACGTCCTGGCTGTTCCGGACGACCTTCTTGGCGAGCAGATCGATGCTGAAGTCCGCTGTCTCGACGAGGGTCGTCTCGGGGACGAACGGCGCGTCCTCGGTACGGCGGACCGCGGCCCGCAGCCGGGCCAGCAGCTCGTCCATGCCGAACGGCTTGATGATGTAATCGTCGGCGCCCGCGTCGAGCGCCGCCACCTTCTCGTCGGACGCCTGCCGGGCGGACAGGACCAGGATGGGCATACGGCTCCAGCCCCGCAGGCCCTTGATGATGTCGACGCCGTCCATGTCGGGCAGGCCGAGGTCGAGCAGGACCACATCGGGCTGACGCGCGGCGGCGAGCCGGAGGGCCGTGGCGCCGTCGGGGGCGGCGTCCACTCCGTACTGGCGCGCCTGCAGGTTGATGACGAGGGCCCGTACGAGCTGCGGGTCGTCCTCCACCACGAGCACCCGGGTCATGGGCGTGTGCCTCTCCTGTCGTGCGTCGGGCCGTGCGCGCCGGAGGCGGGGCGACCGACTTCATGGCGGCGGGAGCCGGCAAGTCCGGGATGTCTCCCGGGCCGCCGGCTCCCTTCTGGATCACGTAGGGCCCTCACTGCTTGGCTGCGAGGTCCTTGAGCGCGATGTTGAGTTCGAGGACGTTCACCCGGGGCTCGCCCATGAAGCCCAGCGTGCGGCCCTCGGTGTGGTTCTCGACCAGCTTGTCGACCTGGGCGACGGGCAGGCCGTTATTCGCAGCGACCCGGTGGACCTGGAGGTCGGCGTAGGCCGGGGAGATGTTCGGGTCGAGGCCGGAGCCTGAGGAGGTGACCGCGTCGGCGGGGACCTCGGACGGCTCGACCTTGTAGTCGGCGGTCGAGTTGTCCTTGACGACGGCGGCCTTTGCGTCCTTCACCCACTGGATGAGCTCTTCGTTGTCGCCGGACCGGTTGGTCGCGCCGGACAGGATGAGCTTGTACTGGGTGTTGACGCTGTTGGTGCCGAGGCCGTTCTGCGGGCGGCCCTGGAACCACTTCAGATCGGGATCCGGGTTCTCCTGGCCCTTCTTCAGCGGCAGGTTGTACGACTGCCCGATCAGCGAGGAGCCGACGACCCTGCCGTCCGCCTTGATCTCGGAGCCGTTCGCCTTGTCGTTGAACAGCCCCTGCGCGATGCCGGTGACGACCAGCGGGTAGATGACGCCCGTCACCAGGGTCAGCACGAGGAGGGCGCGCAGGCTCGCCCCGAGCAACCGGGCCGTGTTCGATACGGAGTTGTTCATCGCGATCAGCCGATTCCGGGGATGAGGGAGATGAGCAGGTCGATGAGCTTGATGCCGATGAAGGGCGCGACCAGGCCGCCGAGACCGTAGACGGTCAGGTTGCGGCGCAGCAGCTTGTCGGCGCTGACCGGCCGGTACTGGACGCCCTTCAGGGACAGCGGCACCAGCGCGATGATGACCAGCGCGTTGAAGACGACCGCGGACAGGATCGCGGAGTCCGGTGAGGACAGGCCCATGATGTTGAGCTTGTCCAGGCCCGGGTAGACCGCCGCGAACAGCGCCGGGATGATCGCGAAGTACTTCGCGACGTCGTTGGCGATGGAGAACGTGGTCAACGCACCCCGGGTGATCAGCAGTTGCTTGCCGATCTCGACGATCTCGATGAGCTTGGTCGGGTTGGAGTCGAGGTCGACCATGTTGCCGGCCTCCTTGGCGGCCGACGTGCCGGTGTTCATCGCCACGCCGACGTCCGCCTGCGCGAGGGCCGGGGCGTCGTTGGTGCCGTCACCGGTCATCGCGACCAGCTTGCCGCCCGCCTGCTCCCGCTTGATGAGCGCCATCTTGTCCTCGGGAGTCGCCTCCGCGAGGAAGTCGTCGACGCCCGCCTCGTCGGCGATGGCCTTCGCGGTCAGCGGGTTGTCGCCCGTGATCATGACGGTCTTGATGCCCATGCGGCGCAGTTCCTCGAACCGCTCGCGCATGCCGTCCTTGACGACGTCCTTGAGGTGGATGACGCCGAGCACCCGCGCGCCGTCGACGTCCTCGATCGCGACCAGGAGCGGTGTGCCGCCCGCCTGGGAGATCCGATCGGTCAACTCCTGTGCGTCCTGGGCGACTTCACCACCCTGCTCCGCCACCCAGGCGACGACCGAACCGGCCGCACCCTTGCGGATCTTGCGCCCGTCGACGTCCACGCCGGACATCCGGGTCTGCGCGGTGAAGGCGATCCACTCGGCCCCGGCCAACTCGCCCTGGTCGCGCTCGCGCAGGCCGTACTTCTCCTTCGCCAGGACGACGATGGAGCGGCCCTCGGGCGTCTCGTCGGCCAGGGACGACAGCTGGGCGGCGTCGGCGACCTCTGCCTCCGTCGTCCCGCTGACCGGCACGAACTCCGATGCCTGGCGGTTGCCAAGGGTGATGGTGCCGGTCTTGTCGAGCAGCAGGGTGGAAACGTCACCGGCGGCCTCGACCGCCCGGCCGGACATCGCCAGGACGTTGCGCTGCACCAGCCGGTCCATGCCCGCGATGCCGATCGCGGACAGCAGGGCGCCGATCGTGGTCGGGATCAGACAGACCAGCAGCGCCACCAGCACGACCATCGTCAGGTCCGTACCGGCGTAGTCCGCCAGCGGCGGCAGGGTGGCACAGGCCAGCAGGAAGACGATCGTCAGCGAGGCCAGCAGGATGTTCAGCGCGATCTCGTTCGGCGTCTTCTGGCGTGCCGCGCCCTCGACCAGATTGATCATCCGGTCGATGAAGGTCTCGCCCGGCTTGGTCGTGATCCTGATGACGATCCGGTCCGAGAGCACTTTCGTACCGCCGGTGACCGCCGAACGGTCGCCGCCCGACTCCCGGATGACCGGGGCCGATTCACCAGTGATCGCCGACTCGTCGACGGAGGCCACGCCCTCGACGACGTCACCGTCACCCGGGATGATGTCGCCGGCCTCGCAGACGACCAGGTCGCCGATCCTCAGCTCGGTGCCGGGCACGTGCTCTTCGACAGAACCGTTGAGCCGGCGCGCCACCGTGTCGGTCTTGGCCTTGCGCAGCGTGTCGGCCTGCGCCTTGCCACGGCCCTCGGCGACCGCCTCCGCCAGGTTGGCGAAGATCACCGTCAGCCAGAGCCAGGCGCTGATGGTCCAGCCGAACCAGTCGCCCGGGTCTTTGAAGGAGAAGACGGTCGTCAGGACCGAGCCGATCCACACCACGAACATCACGGGGGACTTGACCATCACCCGCGGGTCGAGCTTGCGGAAGGCCTCCGGCAGCGACTTGACCAGCTGCTTCGGATCGAAGAGGCCCGCGCCGACACGGCCCTCGGGGGACTTGTGCCCGGTGGGTACGTCGCTGTGCGGCGCCCGGGTCGGAGTGGCTGTGGACATCGAGTCCTCTTGCTTCTCTATGCGGGTGGTCATCACGCCAGCCCCTCGGCCAGCGGTCCCAGCGCGAGGGCCGGGAAGTACGTCAGACCGGTGATGATGATGATCGTGCCGACGAGCAGGCCCGCGTACAGGGGCTTGTCGGTGCGCAGCGTGCCCGCGGTGGCCGGTACCGGCTTCTGCTCGGCCAGCGAACCGGCCAGCGCCAGCACGAACACCATCGGCAGGAAACGGCCGAACAGCATGCAGAGGCCGAGCGTGCTGTTGAACCACTGCGTGTCCGCGTTCAGACCGGCGAAGGCCGAGCCGTTGTTGTTGGAGGCGGACGTGTAGGCGTAGAGGATCTCGGAGAATCCGTGCGCACCGCTGTTGGTCATGGAGTTCGCCGGGGTCGGCAGCGCCATCGCGAGGGCGGTGAACACGAGGACCAGGGCCGGCGTGATCAGGATGTAGCAGGCGGACAGCTTGATCTCGCGGGTGCCGATCTTCTTGCCCAGGTACTCGGGGGTGCGGCCGACCATCAGGCCGGCGATGAACACCGCGATGATCGCCATGATCAGCATGCCGTAGAGGCCGGAGCCGGTACCGCCGGGCGCGATCTCGCCCAGCATCATGCCGAGCATGGTGATGCCGCCGCCGAGGCCGGTGAAGGACGAGTGGAAGGAGTCCACGGCACCGGTCGACGTGAGCGTGGTGGCCGTCGCGAAGATCGACGAGCCGCCGACGCCGAAGCGGAGCTCCTTGCCCTCGTACGCCCCGCCCGCGATGTCGAACGCCGGGCCGTGGTGGGCGAACTCGGTCCACATCATCAGGGCCGTGAAGCCGATCCAGATGGTGGCCATGGTCGCGAGGATCGCGTAGCCCTGCTTGACCGAGCCGACCATGAGGCCGAAGGTCCGGGTCAGGGCGAACGGGATGACGAGGATCAGGAAGATCTCGAAGAGGTTCGAGAACGGGGTGGGGTTCTCGAACGGGTGGGCGCTGTTGGCGTTGAAGTAACCGCCACCGTTGGTGCCCAGCTCCTTGATGGCCTCCTGCGAGGCGACCGCGCCGCCGTTCCACTGCTGCGAGCCGCCCATGCTGTGCCCATTGAAGAATTGGCCGACCTCGTGGATGCCGGAGAAGTTCTGGATCGCGCCGCAGGCGACCAGGACGACCGCCGCGACGGCGGCGAGCGGCACCAGGATGCGGACGGTGCCGCGCACCAGGTCGGCCCAGAAATTGCCCAGCTCACCTGTGCGCGAGCGCGCGAAACCGCGTACGAGGGCCACCGCGACGGCGATGCCGACGGCCGCGGAGACGAAGTTCTGCACGGCCAGACCCGCGGTCTGCACGACGTGGCCCATGGCCTGCTCGCCGTAGTACGACTGCCAGTTCGTGTTGGTCACGAAGGACACGGCGGTGTTGAACGCCTGGTCCGAGTCGATGGCGGAGAAGCCGAGCGAGCCGGGCAGGACGCCCTGGATCCGCTGGAGCAGGTAGAGGAAGAGGACGCCTACCACGGAGAAGGCGAGGACACCGCGCAAGTACGCGGTCCAGCGCATCTCGGAGTCGGGGTTGGCGCCGATGCCCTTGTAGATCCACTTCTCGACACGCCAGTGCTTGTCGGAGGAGTAGACCTTGGCCATGTAGCTGCCCAGAGGCTTGTAGACGAGCGCGAGCGCGGCGATCAGGGCGAGCAACTGGAGCACGCCCGCGAGTACGGGACCCATAGCCGATCTCAGAACCTCTCCGGGAAAAGCAGAGCGAGGACGAGATAGCCCAGCAGGGCGACGGCCACGACCAGACCGACAACGTTCTCGACGGTCACAGCTTCGTCACCCCCTTGGCGACGAGAGCCACCAGCGCGAAACCCGCGATCGTGGCGAGGACGAAGGCCAGATCGGCCATCGCGAACTCCTGGAGTGAGGTTCGGTGTGTACGGACGACTAGAGGAAAGCTCCTCTTTGGCCTGATCGGATCGGCCATTGACGGCTCCCTTACGGCGCGGCCCACGCCTTTGACGGGTCTCTTACGCCGCCTGAGCCGTAGCGGGGAGCAGGAACCGCGCAGAGGGCTCAGAGGAGCCGGAAGCGCAGCCGGCAGATCACCGCGTCCGTCTCCCGCCGCACGGTGTGCGCGACGACAGCGCCCCGCTGGTTCTGCAGCAACCGCTGCCACAGCCGCTCCGGCTCGGTCTCCGGGATCAGCACGGTGACCTGCGTGCCCGGCTCGGCGGCGGCCACCTCACGGACGTAGGCGGCGATCGGGCGGCCCAGGCTGCGCCGCTCGCTCGCCAGCCGCACCAGGGGCACCCCGGGGTCCCACGCCGCCCAGGAGCGTTCCAGGGCGTGCATCTGGGCCCGGTCCTCAGGGTCCGGGTAGCAGACGGTCACCGCGCGGACGTCGTCACCGAGGGAGGCGGCGGCCGTGAGGGCCTCCGAGGTCAGCCTGGACAGGGACGAGACGGGGACGATCACCAGGGAGCGCTCGCGGTGCGGGGCTTCCGGGATGCGGCCGAGGCCGAGCCGCTCGCCGATCCGGCCGTAGGCGCGGTGTACGGTCTCGAAGGCGACCACGAGCAGCGGCAGGGCGATCACGATCAGCCAGGCGCCCTCCCGGAACTTCTCCACAGTGACGACGACGGTGGCGACACCGGTGAGCAGGGCGCCGAAGCCGTTGAGGAGCGCCTTGCCTCGCCATCCCCTCCCCCGCTCCAGTCGCCAGTGCCGGACCATGCCCACCTGCGCGATGGTGAAGCCGACGAAGACGCCGATCGCGAAGAGCGGCACGAGGGTGTTGGTGTCGCCGCCCGAGAAGACGAGCAGCGCGGCCGAGACGAGGGCCAGGGCCAGGACACCGTGCCGGTGGACCTGGCGGTCCGCCTTCAGGGCGAACACGTGCGGCGTGTAGTTGTCGCGGGCCAACAGCTTCAGCAGCACCGGCAGGCCCCCGAAGGAGGTATTCGCCGAGAGGGCCAGCAGGATCATGGTCGCGAACTGGATGACGTAGAAAGCCCAGTTGTGGCCGAGCGAGGCGTCCACGAGCTGGGCGAGGACCGTGACGCCCTCGACCGGCTGTAGATGGAAACGGCCGATCAGCACCGACAGGCCGATGAGCATCACACCGAGGACGGCCCCGAGAGCGACTTCCGCGCGCTGGGCCCGCTTGGCACGCGGGACCCGGAAGGAGGGGACGGCGTTGGCGATGGCCTCGACCCCCGTCAGTGCGGCACAACCGGAGGCGAAAGCTTTCAGCAGGAGCAGCGCGCCTACGGTGGTGGCGTTGTCCGCGAGGACCGAGGCGTGTCCGGCCGCGGTCGCTGTGCTCACGGGTTCGGAGCGGAACAACCCGACGGCGATGAGGACGAAGATCGAGCCGACGAAGACGACCGTCGGCACGATGAACGCCTCGGCGGACTCCACGATCCCGCGCAGGTTGACCCCGGTGATCAGGGCGAGCACCGCCAGGCACAGCCACAGCCGGTGGTCATAAAGCGCCGGGAAGGCGGAGGTCAGCGCCGCCACCCCGGCCGTGACGGCCACGGCGACGTTCAGGACGTAGTCCAGGACCAGCGAGGCCGCCGCCACCAGACTCGTGCGCGCACCCAGGTGGGTCTTCGCGACCGCGTAAGAGCCGCCGCCGTCGGGGAAAGCCGCGATCACCTGCCGGTACGACGCCACCAGCACCGCCAGCAGGGCGGCGATGGCCAGCGTCACCGGCATGGTGAAGCCCAAGCCGTGCGCACCCGCGGCGGCCAGGACTTGGACGATCGCCTCGGGGCCGTACGCCACCGACGCCATCGCGTCCAGCGAGAGGGCGGCAAGGCCGGTGACGGACGTCAGCCGGTGGCGCTCACCGGTATCAGGCGGCTCCTCGTCGGCGGGGACGGCATTCGGCTCGGTGGTCAGGACGGACATGGATGCGGGCTCCTTCTTCCTCGGCCGCGCACGAGGGCTGACATGTGCGCGGTCGCATCCACACTGGGTCCGTTTCCCGCCACGTCCGACGGTTCCTTGCGGCATCTTCGCGCCCAACCGGCCAACCTTGACGCGGCCTTGACGGGCGGGTGACGTGGGCGACTGCAGAAGCAAGTTCAGCCTCGGCGGTGGCCTGGGCGCACCTGCGCGGCGGCTGTCCTGCTACGCGGATCAGTTCGCAGAGCCAGGGCCGGGCGGAATGTGAACGGTCATGATCAGGTGGCAGGTCCCGGCACCCGAGCCGCGGTAGGTGTGGGGGGCGTCGCCGTCGAAGGTGGCGGTCTGCCCGGCCTCCACGGGATGCGCGGTGCCGTCGACGACGAGCACCATCTGCCCGGCGGTGACACTGACGGTCTCCACGACACCGGCCTGGTGCGGGTGACTGGGGTACTCCTCGCCCGGTTCCAGTTTCCAGCGCCAGACCTCGACCGGGGCCGGTCCCGACGTGGTCAGCATGAGCCGCGCCTCCCCACCCTTGTCCCCGGCCCACAAGGGCATGACGGCATCGGCGGACACCACCCGGACACGGCCTTCGGCCGGTCCTTCCATCAGCGCGGACACCGAGATGCCTAGCGTGTCGGCGAGGCGGACCAAGGTGGCGAAGTTCGGGTTGCCCTGGGCTTTCTCCAGGGCCACCAGGGCGCCCTTGCTGACCTTGGCGCGGCGGCCGAGTTCGTCCAGGGACAGTCCTGCTCGGGTGCGGGCCGCGCGGACGTTGTGCGCGAGCGTCCGCAGTGCCGCCTCGGTCTCGGCCATCGCTGTCACCCTTCAGGCGGTGGATCATTTCACTGCACCGCGCGGTCGTTCGGTTGACGACTGCCGGTCGGTGCGTTGTACGGTGCAGTCGTTCCATTGATAGTAAGGGATGTACCACCTGTGATCGCTCTGCTGCTGGCTCTGGGCAGCTCCCTGGCCTACGGATGCGCCGACTTCCTCGGCGGCCTCGGCGCCCGCAAGGCCCACGTTCTGCGCACCGTAATGATCGCCGCTCCGGCCTCGCTCACCGTCGAACTGCTGCTGTGGCCCGTCCTCGGCGCCTCCTTCGCTCCCGCGACGCTCGCCTGGGGCGCCGCCTCCGGAGTCGCCTCTGCCGCCGCGTTCACCCTGCTCTACCGCACGCTGGCAATCGGCCCGATGAACGTCCTCTCCCCCATCACCGCGCTGGTCTCCGCGATGCTGCCGGTCGGCGTGGGCCTGGTGCAGGGCGAGCGCCTGGGCCCGGCCGGGCTGATCGGCCTGCCGCTGGCGATGGCGGCCGTGGTGCTGGTCAGCGCCGGGCACGGCGCGAAGTCGGCCCGGCCCTCGAGCACGGCTCTGCTGTTGGCCTTCGGTGCCGGGGCCGCCATCGCCCTGCAGCTGGTCTTCCTTCACCAGGCGCCGTCCGACAGCGGCGTCGGCCCACTGATCATCGGCCGCGCCGTCTCGTCCGCGGTCACTCTGGCCGCTGCCGGCCTGATGTTCAGGCGGCTGGGCTCGGAGAAGCCCGCGTACGCGATGTCGGCGACGGCCGGCGTGCTGGACTCGGTGGCCAATCTGCTGTTCCTGCTCGCCGCCCGCAGCGGCGACCTGGCCGTGGTCGCCGTGATCATCGCCCTGTACCCGGCCGGCACCGTCCTGCTCGCCCGCAGCGTCCTCGCCGAGCGGATCCACCGCGGTCAGCTGATCGGCTTGGGCACCGCCGCCGTCGCCGTCAGCCTCCTCGCCCTCACCTGACCTGCCCGCCCAGCCGCTTTCCCTGAACGGACCACCTGATGACCGACTTCCGTATCAGCCCCGCTGTCGCCGACGCCTTCCCCGACGCCCTCATCGCCGTCGTCACCGCCACCGGCCTGCGCGGTGGCGAGCCCTGGCCCGCCACCGCCGCCGCTTTGGAGGACCTCGAGGCCCAACTCGCCGACGGCGCCTGGCAGCCCGCCGACGAGAGCGACCCCCGCATCGAGGCGTGGCACGCCACCTACCGCTCCTTCGGCACCAACCCCCGCCGCATCCGGCCCAGCGTCGACGCCCTCGGCCGCCGCATGGCCAAGAAGGGCACTCTGCCCCGGATCAACCCGGCCGTCGACTCCTACAACGCCGTCTCCGTCCACCATGGCCTGCCCGCCGGCGCCTTCGATCTCGACCACGTCACCGGCGAGGTCGAGATCCGCTACGCCGACGGCACCGAGACCTTCACCCCGCTCGGCGAACCCGACACCACCGAGAACCCCAAGCCCGGCGAGATCATCTACTCCGACAGCACCGACGTGCTCACACGGCACTGGAACCACCGCGACGCCCACCGCACCCGCGTCACCGAGGACTCCACACGCGTCGCCTTCGTCCTGGAGACCGTCGCTGCCACTCGCGACGGCCACCTGCTCAAGGCCGCGGCCGACGACCTGCGGACCCTGCTGAAGCCGCACTGCGAGCAGAGCATCGTGCGCTACCTCAGCCCGGCACACCCCGACACCACCACCTGACCACAGCGCCTGACCCGCCCGCCCGGCACCAGGAACACGGCGGCAAGGCCACAACCCGCCGCCGAAGGACCACCCATCCCCCTTGGAGGCTCGTCTTGTTCACCGGTCTGAGCGCGTTCCCGCTCACTCCCGTCCCCGGCAACGGCAGCGTCGACGAGAAGGCCTTCGCCGCGCTGGTCGACCGGCTCGCCGCCGCGGGTGTCGACTCGATCGGGGCGCTGGGCTCCACCGGCTCCTACGCCTACCTGACCCGCGAGGAACGCGCCCGTGTCGCCCGGATCGCGGTCGAGCACGCCGACGGGGTTCCGGTCATCGTCGGCATCGGGGCGCTGCGCACCCGCCAGGTGCTCCAGGCGGCCGAGGACGCGCAGCAGGTCGGGGCCGCCGGCGTGCTGCTGGCGCCGGTGTCGTACCAGCCGCTGACCGACGACGACGTCTTCGGCCTGTTCGAGGAGGTCACCGCGAACCTGTCGATCCCCCTGGTGATCTACGACAACCCGGGCACCACGCACTTCACCTTCACCGACGAGCTGTACACCCGTCTGGCCTGGCTGCCGCGGGTGGCATCCATCAAGATCCCCTCGCTTCCCGCCGGCCCTGCCGAAGCCCGGGCCCGGGTCGAGCACCTGCGCCGGCTCCTGCCCGACACGGTGACGGTGGGAATCAGCGGAGACGCGGCCGCAGCCAGGGGCCTGAACGCCGGCTGCGACGCCTGGTACTCGGTGATCGGCGGCACCTTCCCCGAGCCGGCACTCGCCCTCACCCGCGCAGCCCAGGCCGGCCGGCACGAGCGGGCACTCGAGGAATCCCAGCGCCTCCAGCCCCTGTGGGACCTGTTCGCCCGGCACGGCGGCTCCCTACGGGTCGTCGCCGCAGCCGCCGCCCACCTGGGCCTGACCGCCCACCGCAACCTCCCCCTGCCGCTTCAGGGCCTGGACGCCATGGAGCGCGCCCACCTCGCCACGGTCATCGACCAGCTCCAGCTCCACACCTGACAGCCCGCTGCCACCTTCGTGCACAGGCGAGGGCGGCGCTCCAGCCATCCCTCCGCCCGACATCCATACAGGAGCGCGCGCGGCCCATGCGCCCAAGCACCGATCACTCCGTCGACGAGCCCGGCTGGGGCCCACTGGCCCGCTACGTCATCGCGGCGACCCTGGCCCGCACCTCCGACGGCGGCGCCGTCGTGGCGATCGTGCTGATGGTCAACACCACCGGCGGCTCGGGCCGGCTGGCCGGCGCCCTGGGCGCCTGCATCACCGCACCCCACCTCCTGGGCCCCTTCGTCGCCCGCAGCCTGGACACCGCCCGCGACAGCCGCACCGTCATCGCCGCAGCCTCCCTCGCGCACGGCACCACCCTGGCCGCCGCAGTTCTGCTCTACCCCCACACGCACCCTGTCGTCACCGCTGCCCTGCTGATCGTCTCCGGACTGTTCGGGCCCTTGCTCACCGGAGGCATCAGCAGCCGCCTGCCCGCCATCGCCGGCCGCAGCCGGCAACGTCAACGCCGCGCCCAGGGCTGGGATGTGGCCACCTACGGCATCGGCGGCACCGTCGGCCCCACCCTCGTCGCCGCCGTCTCCGCCTGGGCCTCACCCGCCACCGCCGCGCTCACTCTGGCCGCCGGGTGCTACGTCGCCGCCGCCGTCATCCGCTTCTTGCCCTACGCTCCACCTCCCGGCTCGGCTGCGGACGTGCCCCGCCCCATCCGTACCCTCACGGGCATCCTCACCTCCGGGCCCCTGCGCCGCACGCTGTATCTGACCGTGACCGTCGCCTTCAGCGTCGCCGCCCTTCCCGTCACCGCCGTCTCCAGCACACACACTCTCGGCGTCAGCGCCGCCGCGGCCGGCATCCTGACCGCCGCCTACGGCCTGGGCAACCTCGCCGGATCCGCAGGCGTCATGATCCGCCCCGCACGCACCGAAGCAGACCGGCTCACCACCCGCCTCGCCGCCACCGTCGCCGTCACCCTCCTGCTGATCACTCTCACCTCCTCCTTCCCGCTCGCCGTCACCGCGTACGCCGCCGCTGGCATCGCCAACGCCAACTTCTTCGCCGCCACTCTCGCCGCCCGCAACGAATACGCCCCCGACAACGCCCGCGGACAGATCTTCGTCTGGGTCGGCGCGCTCAAGATCACCGCCGGATCAGCCGGAACAGCAGCAGCCGGCGCCCTCATCGGCACCAGTGTCCTCCTCCCCCTTCTCTTGGCCACCGCCCTCACCCTCACCCTCACCAGCACCCTGCTCTCCTTCGTGGAGCGCCAACGCCCCCGCCGCCGGCGCAACCATCGCCCCCGCCCTGCTTCCTCGCGGACCGAGCCCGAGAGCGGGCGAGCGCACCAGACTGGGCCTGGAACCCGTACACGCGGCTGCTCAAACCGCGGATAGGCGTTGGATGACGCTCCGTTGCATTCGCACCAGCGCCAGCGCCAGCGCCAAGGCCGCCGACCGGCCGGGATCGGCCCACGGTCAAGAGGCAAGAGGCAAGAAAGCGCTGGATGTCCGTCAGAGCCGCGTCAAGGTGCGCCGACCGGACCCGACCGGTCACTGGCGTCACCTCCATGGAACGCCGTGATGACGTGCGCGACGGTTCTCTTCGTCGTACTGTGTCCGGCCCGGGTGTCCGCGGGCGGGAGCTGCTTCGCGTCGGCTGATGCGCGAGCAGCGCGTGCGGACGGACCTGCTGGTGTCGGTCCGCTGCCTGGACGGCGTCTCCCAGCGGCTCCTGCTGCGGGACGCCCTGGGAGGCCGCGTCGAGATCGACCCCGAGGTTCTGGTGCGAGATCCGCGGCTGTGGTTCCTTCTGGACGAAGGTGCGCAAGAGTCCGCTGCCGACGGCCTGTTGCTGTGCGGTGTGACCGTCTTGCGGAGCATCTCGCGGCGGGTGGAGCGGGAGACCGCCCACGCCGTGTTCAGGGCTTCCGGACTGGAGTGAGCGTCGCTGTGCTCATCACGCGCCTCCCCCGCTCGGCCCGAGGCCGGTGGTGTTGTCGGTGTCACCGAGCCGCTGGAAGGGCTCGAAGAGCCGCTCCCGGCCGTCGGGCGGCAGGCCGGGCCCCCGATCCCCGGGTACGTCCGTCAGCGCCACGGGCAGCACCTCCTCCAGAGAGATGGGGCGCAGGTTCAGGGTGAGGGCACCCGCCTCCAGTCGGCTGAGGTCGAGGAGGTTCTCCACCAGGCGGTTGAGTTTGGCCATGGACTCGTCGGCGGTGGCGAGGAGTCCGTCACGGTCTTCCGGGGAGAACTCCACGTCGCGGCTGCGCAGGGAGGCGACGACGGCCCAGCCGGCGGCGAGCGGACCGCCCTGACGGGAGAGTTGCCGCAGTATCCGGTGCGTCGGCGTGGTCGGCGGCGGGCAGATGGGCGCCGGAATCGCCGAGGTGTGCGCGGGCCGGCCAAAGGCAAGCTCAGGGCGTTGACCCGCTCTCAGGGCCTCAGCAGAATAGGCGCGCAGGATTGAGAGCGCTCTCAAGGGAGTCACATGACTGGCAGACAGGGCCCGGCGTTCAGTCGGCGTTCGCTCATCGGTGCCGGACTCGGCATCAGCGCCCTGGGGCTGGCCGCGGCCGGCTCCGGGCAGGCCATGGCGGCCGGATCGGCCCGCGTCGGCCGGGGATCGGCCCCGGCCCGGGGACGCGTCTTCCTCGCCGCCGCCATGGACGCCTACCCCGACCACGGCCGCATCCGCCTGACCCAGAGCTATACCGACCAGGCCGGCCTGTTCAGCACTGCCTTCACCTACGACAACGCCCTCGCGATCCTGGCCCACCTCGCGGGCCGGACCACCGACGGCCTGACCCGGGCCACCGCGTTGGGCGACGCCCTGCTCTACGCCCAGACACACGATCCGGCCTACGACGACGGCAGGCTCCGGCAGGCCTACAACGTCGGGCCGTACACCTTCTACGACGGCTCACTGCAGCCCGACGGCTTCGTCCGGGCGGACGGTAGCGCCAACGTGGGTACGCAGTTCGGCTTCACCGGCACGGCCGTGGGCGACATGGCCTGGGCCGGGATCG
This sequence comes from Streptomyces sp. NPDC055506, assembly GCF_053643595.1. Lineage (NCBI taxonomy): Bacteria > Bacillati > Actinomycetota > Actinomycetes > Kitasatosporales > Streptomycetaceae > Streptomyces > Streptomyces sp. NPDC055506. The sequence goes on from NZ_JBSHKH010000091.1 coordinate 33,470, forward strand.
CGCTCAGCGCGCTCGCCCGCCGTACCGGGGCGCGCAGTTTCCTCGCCGGTGCCGTACGGATCGGCGAGTGGATCGAGCGCACCGGCCGGACCGACGAGCCGCTCGGCGGCTACAAGTTCGGGGTGGACGGGGCCAACCAGAAGCTGCCGTTCACCTCCACCGAGCACAACACGGACCTGGTGTGTCTCTTCGGCCGGCTCGCCCGGCTCACCGGGGACCGGGTGTGGCTGGAGCGGCGCGGGCGGGCCGAGGCGTTCGTGCGGCGGATGTGGGAGCCGTCCGGGGGCTTCTTCTACACCGGCACGAACGACGGCGTGACCGTCAACAGGTCCCCGATCCCGGAGGACACACAGACCTGGACCCATCTCGCCCTCGGCTCCCGCGGCCGTGGTCACTCGCGTTCGCTGGACTGGGCCGCGGGCGAGCTGGCCGTCCTGGATCATGCCGGGCGAGCGAACAGCACTGTGCCCGCGGGGCAGTCGTACGAGGGTGTCACCTTCAGCTCGGCGAGTCTCGTGGCGAACGAGGACGCGCCGATCGCCGAGGGGCAGCCCAGGCCCGACCGCAACGGGGTGTGGTTCGAGGGAACGGCTCATCTCGCGCTCGCCCTGCGAGACCGGCGGGCCCACGGCGACGAGGCACGTGCCCGGCGCCTGATCGCCTCGATCGAGCAGGCCCAGGATCTGCTGGGCGGCGCTCAGACCGTAGGCGGCCGGGCGCTTCCCGAGCGCTGCGGTGTGGTGTCCGCGAGCAGTCCGCTGGACACCGGGTTCGGCTTCGGCTACTACCCGTACCGGCACACGGGGGCGACCGCGTGGTACCTGATGGCTGTGGCGCGCTTCAATCCGCTTCAGGCGTGAAGGGCTGCCC
>NZ_JBSHKH010000092.1:0-33762 GCF_053643595.1 Streptomyces sp. NPDC055506
AGGGCGGCACGGGTGGGCGCAGCGGCACCCCGCTCCGCCGGGTTGCGGACCCACCTCGCCCCAGCACCAACGCCGAGCACCCCGCAACACCCGGCACCACCCCGACCTCACCCCAGCATCCCCCTCAGCGCATCACGCAACGCCACCCTCTCCCCCTCGGAGAGCCCCGCCAACGGCTCCCGAGCGAACCGCAGGGACTCCCGCAGACTCCGGGCCACCCGCCGCCCCTCAGCCGTCGCCGCCGCCACCTTCACCCTCCGGTCCGCGGGATCCGGCTGCCGTTCCACCAGCCCCCGCGCCTCCAGCCGGTCCACGATCCCCGTGACGTTGGACGGCTCGCACTTCAGCCGCTGGGCAAGCCTCCGCATGGGCAGCGGTTCGAGGCACAGCAGGTTCAGCAGCCGCGCCTGCGCCCCGGTGAGGGAGTGTTCCGCCGCCGCCTCCTCGTAGTCCTCGTGGAACCGGGCCACGACCTCCCCGATGAGCTCGACGACCTCGAGGGTCAGCGCGTCGGGGCGGGAGTCAGGGGTCGGTGTGGTGGAAACCATGACATCGAGGGTACCCGTTTATTTGACAACATGAAATTTCCAGGAGCATGGTTGTTTCAGTTACTGAAACATCCGCATCGAGCCAGTGAGGACAGGCGCATCATGACCGACACCCCCACCCTCCCCGCCGTCAGCCGCGAGTGGCACCTGGCGAGCCGTCCCGTCGGCTGGCCGAAGCCCGAGGACTTCGCCTTCGTCGAGGCGGAGGTCCCGCAGCCGGGCGAGGGGCAGGTCCTCGTGCGGAACAAGTACCTCTCCGTGGACCCGTACATGCGTGGCCGCATGAGTGACGCGAAGTCCTACGTCGCACCGTTCGAGCTGGGCAAGGTCATGCAGGGCGGTGCCGTCGGCGAGGTCGTGGCCTCCAACGTCGACGGGCTGGCCGTCGGGGATCACGTACTGCACTTCCTCGGGTGGCGTGAGTACGCCGTCGTGGCCGCGAAGAACGCCGTCAAGGTGGACCCGGATGCCGCGCCGCTGTCGACGTACCTCGGTGTGCTGGGCATGACCGGCCTCACGGCCTACGCGGGGCTGCTGCGCACCGCCGCCTTCAAGGAGGGCGACACCGTCTTCGTGTCCGGTGCCGCCGGAGCCGTGGGCGGCCAGGTCGGGCAGATCGCCAAGCTGAAGGGTGCCTCGCGGGTCATCGGGTCCGCCGGGTCCGACGAGAAGGTGAAGCTCCTCATCGAGGAGTACGGCTTCGACGCGGCCTTCAACTACAAGGACGGGCCGGTGAGCGAGCAGCTGCGTGCCGCCGCCCCGGACGGGATCGACGTCTACTTCGACAACGTCGGCGGTGACCACCTGGAGGCGGCCATCGGCTCCCTCAACCAGGGCGGCCGGATCGCCGTCTGCGGCATGATCTCCGTCTACAACAACACCGAGCCCGCCCCGGGCCCGAGGAACCTCGCCCGTCTGATCGCGACCCGCGGCCGGATCGAGGGCTTCCTGGTCGGGGACCACTACGACCTGCAGCCGGAGTTCGTGCGCGAGGTCGCCCCCTGGGTCGCCTCCGGCGAGCTGAAGTACCGCGAGACCGTCGTCGAGGGCATCGAGAACAACCTCGAGGCGTTCCTGGGCGTGCTGCGCGGTGAGAACACCGGGAAGATGATCGTCAAGCTCTGACGCCTTCTGTTGATTTTCGGCATGCGGTAAGTTTTTTCCGAATCCGCTCGGCCCGGGCGCGAGCCGCGGCGGACGAAGAGAAGGAACACAACCGCATGCCGATCCAGCAGTCCGACGTCCTGTACACCGCCGTCGCCACCGCCGAGAACGGGCGCGACGGGCGGGTGGCCACCGATGACGGCCGGCTCGATGTCGTCGTCAATCCGCCGCAGGCCATGGGAGGCAGTGGCGCCGGCACCAATCCCGAGCAGCTGTTCGCCGCCGGGTACAGCGCCTGCTTCCAGGGGGCCCTCGGTGTCGTCGCCCGTGAGACCGGTGCCGACCTCACCGGTTCGACCGTCACCGCCAGGGTGGGCCTGGGCAAGAACGGGGACGGGTTCGGGATCATCGTCGAGATCTCGGCTGATCTGCCGAAGGTGGAGCCGGGTGCCGCTCGGGCGCTCGTCGAGAAGGCGCACGAGGTGTGCCCGTACTCGAAGGCGACTCGCGGGAACATCACCGTGACGCTGGTCTGACCACAGTCGTTGCGTAGGCGGAGGCCGCGCCCTTGGACGTGGGGTGCGGCCTCCGTCCGTGCCCGGGGTCAGGCGGCGAGTGCCGCTCGGTGGATCGCCTGTGCCAGGCGGTTGTTCTCGGGGGCGGCCCCGCCGGGAAACGCGAAACGGCGGCGGGTGTAGCCGTAGGCGAGGCCGCTCCACGGGTCGGCGAAGGACTGCGAGCCGCTGGCGCCGCTGTGCCCGATCGTCCCGGCGCCGAGGAACGGGTGCCACGTGTCAGCCGTCGTCTGGAAGCCGAGGCCGAACGACTTGTGGGCACGTGCCACCAGGTCGTAGCCGACCGAGTGGAACTGGCCGAACTCCGCCACCGTGTCCGGCTTCAGCAGCGGCGCCTGCTCGCCCACCCCGCTGATCGCCGCCGCGTACATCCCGGCCAGACCCCGAGCCGACGCCACTCCGCCCACCGACGCCGGGCCCTTGGCACGGATCAGCGGCATGTTGGGCAGCGAGGCCAGATCGGTCGGTTCGCTCGCGTGACCGTTGAAGGCGATCGAGGCGAGCGTGTGCGGGCCGGTCGGCGCGACGTCGAGGAGGGCCTGCTGTTCCGGGGTCGGGGCCATCGGCTGGGTGGTGCGGAAGCGGGATTCCTGAGGGGCGGGCAGGCCGAGGTGGAAATCCAGGCCGTACGGGGTCCGGACACGCTCCTGGTAGACCTCCTGGAGCGTGCGGCCCGTCGCGCGGCGCACGACCTCGCCGGTCAGGGCGCCGCCGACCAGCGCGTGATAGCCGAACGCCGTGCCGGGGCGCCAGAACGGCCGCTGGTCGGCGAGGCGTTCGGCGAGCTGGCGGTCGTCGGCCAGCTCCGCCAGGCTGAAGCCGGTGTCCGTGCCGACCACGCCCGCCCGGTGCGCGAGCAGATCCCGCAGGGTCAGCTCGCCCTTGCCCTCGGCCGCGAACTCCGGCCAGTAGTACGTCACTTTGCGGTCCAGTTCGAGCGTGCCGTCCTGGACGAGGAGAGCCACGACCAGGCAGGCGGCGCCCTTCGTGGACGAGAACACGCCGTAGAGGGCGTCCGCCTCGGTCCCCGCCCACAGGTCCACGACCTTCCGGCCCCGCACGTAGGCGCACAGCTGGCCCTCGTAGTCGGGCCGTTCCCCGGCCACGAACGCGGCGAACTCCTCGCGCACCCCCTCGAAGCCGTCGGCTACGGTGCCGTGGATCTCTTGCGTCATCCGTTCTCCTCATCTGAACCGCTGTGTGCCACTGTGAACAATGCCCTCGCCACCTGCGGGAATTCCCCCTTCGGGTGGTCCCGGAAGAGGGGTTCGGTGCCGAACAGGACCGTCCTGCCGCCGCTGACCACCGAGGCCTGTCCCGCTGCCGCCGCGGGGCCGCCGGTGCCGTCCCGGAGGGGGCGCCAGTGCCCGGAGACGAGCGGGTTCCCGGTCGCGTACGACTGCTCCTCGCGCACACCCGGGCCGAGGTCGGTGAACCAGAGCGGGGCGTAGACGAAGGTGTGGGCGGGGGCGTCGTGCGTGATGCGGCCCTTGTTCGTCGTGCGTACGACGCCGTTGGCGTCCGGGTTGCCCTCGACCGGCTTGACGGCCAGCAGGTCCGCCGCCGTGTTCAGGGCCGCTCCTGTCGCGCCCCGGCCGACCAGGCCGTGTTCGTCGAGGAAGGCGTCCAGGGCCTTGCGGGCGGGAGCCGTGAGGGCGGCGTGGTCCAGGCCGGCGGAGACGAACAGCACGTCCGTGCCGGACCAGTCGAAGCCCGCGTTCAGGACCTCCGTCGAGACCGGTGTGACGTCGAAGCCCATCTCCCGCAGGGCGAACAGCTCACCCGGGGTGACGGCGGCGGCGACGCGCAGGCGGTGCAGGGGCGTCTCGCCCTTGAGCCGCGTGGCCGTGAAGGAGACGTCGTGCGTGCGGGCGGCGGCGAGCACCTCGCGGCGTGCCGACGCCGGGACGATGGCGCTGCCGTCCGCCGCCTGCCGGACCCGGACGCCCTGCCCGAGGAGGGAGTTGAGGGCCGCGATCTCGCGCGGGTCCGTCAGGCGCAGGCGGAGGCTGCCGTGCGCGGGCACCTGGGCGACGGGCGCGGCCTCGGTGACGGGGCGCAGGGGCGCGCCCCGCAGGCTGCCCGAGGTCACCCGCTCGACCGTGGCGCCCCACAGCCGGCCCAGGCTCCAGCCGGAGATGTCGTACATCACCGACACCTTGTCGCTGATGTCCCGGCCGTCGGCCAGCAGGACGTTCGCCATGCCGCGCTTGGGCTGGCGCAGATCGACGACGTACGAGCCCTCGGGGTAGGTCCGGCCCGAGAGGCGGAACGGGCGGGTGGCTCGGGTGACGCGGACGTCGTTGGCGAGGAGGTGGTCGACCAGGCGGGCGGCGGCCGGGGCCGAGCGCTGGGTGCGCGAGCCGCCGGGCGGGATGACGTAGGCGCGCGGGAAGTCGGTCGTGTAGACGTCCTCCGGGCCGATGCCGGGGACGCCGGGGACCGTCTTCGGTGAGACCGGCACCTGCGGGGCGCCGGCCGCGCCCCGGCGGAAGGTCTCGATCTGGTCGGCGACGAGGGTGGTGCGGTGCTCGCGGACGTGGTTCAGGGTCGCGCGGACGGCCGCGCCCGCCACGGCCGTGTTGACCGCCGAGCGGCGGCGCAGCTCCGGGACGGGGAGGGTGTCGTACTCCTCGTTGTTCACGGCCAGCGGGATCTCCACCGTGTGGGCGGCCACCGTGCCGTGGAAGGCCGCGTACTGCGGCGTGAAGATCGGCGGCCAGTCGTCCCAGCCCTCCTCTTGGTCGCGGAACGGGATCTGGGCCGGTTCCACGCCGTCCTTCGCGGGCGTGTAGCCGAGGGCGTTGACCGCCGACTCCATGCCGAGGGCGTTGGCGTAGGAGTTCTTCAGGAAGAGGTCGTACTCGTAGTTCTCGCCGTGCGGGGGAGTGGTGGGCTCGATGAGCGTGCCGTTGACGTAGCCGTGCAGGTCGAGCAGGACGGCCGGCTGCTTGTCCAGCTCGATCTGCCGCATCGCGCGGGTCTCGGGCTGGGAGGCCGTGACGAAGTCGCGGTTCAGGTCGAAGCCGTTCGCGTTGGCGCGGGTGCCGGCGATACGGCCGTCCGGGTTGGCCGTGATGTTGAAGTACAGCCGGCTGTGCGCGAGGAGGTCGCGGGTCTTCGCGTCCTTGGCCGTCGCGAGCTGCTCGATGACCTTCAGGGAGGCGTCCGTGCCCTCCCACTCGTTGCCGTGGATGTTGCTGTTGACGAAGACCGGGGCCTTGTACGCGCGCTTGATCTCGCGGGACTTCGCGGCGGTCGCGGGCGCGTTCTCGATCAGTTCGCGCATCCGCTCCTGGGCGCGGGCCTGGCGGGTGGTCTCCGGGGCGGTGACGGTGACCAGGTAGAGGCGGTGGCCGCCGGCCGAGCGGCCGGTCACCTCCACACTGACGCGGTCCCCCAGGCGTTGCAGGGCGTTCAGCTTCGGGGCGATCGCGTGGTACGGGGTGAGACCCAGCTTCAGGGACTTGTCGCCGGGGTTCGCCGGGTCGGGGGAGAGGACCTGGCGGCGGGGGTAGCCGCGGCCGGTGGTGCCGGTGGAGGCCTCGGCGGTCAGGGCACGTCTGGCGGCGCTCGCGGGTGCCCGGGCCGCACGGTCGTCGACGGCGGCGCCCTCCCGGGTGACGGGCTTCGGGTCCGCGCCGGCGGTGTGGGGGGTGAGCAGGGGTAAGCCCGCCGTCGCGAGGCTGAGGGTGACGATCAGTACAGGTCTCGCAGGAACGGTTCTCGTGGTGCGCACGCGTACCTCCTCCGGGGCTTCCTGAGATCGGTACGGCGAGGTGTACCGGTTCGACTCAACGGCAACAAGAGTGCGTTGGTGTCACCGATGACCCGGATGGCCCCTGCGGAGTGCGTTCGGGCCTGCCCGATAGGGTTTTCCCATGCGCGATCTCGGGGTGGGCTTCCAGTACCTGCTGAAGGGCCAGCGATGGGTGGCCCGGCACGGCAAGCAGTACGGCTTCGGGCTGCTCCCGGGCCTGATCACCCTGGTCCTGTACGCGGCGGCGCTGGTCGCGCTGGCGCTGTGGGGCCAGGACGCCGTCACCTGGGCGACACCGTTCGCCGACGACTGGTCGAGCCCGTGGCTCGGCCTCTTCCGCGGCTTCCTGACCGCCGTGCTGTTCGCCCTCGCCCTGCTCCTCGCCGTCGTGACGTTCACCGCGGTGACGCTGCTGATCGGGCAGCCCTTCTACGAGAACCTCTCCGAGAAGGTCGACCGGGACGTGTCCCCGGACGGCCACGCCCCCGAGTCGGGCCTGCCGCTCTGGCGCGAGCTGTGGATCTCCGCGCGCGACAGCCTCCGCATCGTGGTGCGGGCCGCCCTGTGGGGTGTGCTGCTGTTCGCCTGCGGCTTCATCCCGGTCGTCGGCCAGACGGCCGTACCGGTGCTCGGGTTCTTCGTCACCGGCTTCTTCCTGACCGAGGAATTGACCGCCGTCGCCCTCCAGCGCCGCGGCGTCGACCTGCGCACCCGCCTCACGCTGCTCCGCTCCCGCAAGACCCTGGTCTGGGGCTTCGGCACACCCCTGGCCGTGGCCTTCCTGGTGCCGGTCGTCGCGGTGTTCCTGATGCCGGGCGCGGTCGCGGGCGCCACCCTCATGGCGCGTGAACTGCTGGGCGAGGAGATCGATGAGGGCCGCGCGGGTGGCTCCGCCGAGGGCCACGGGGACGTCAGCGCTCTTCCGCAGCCGCCTTCAGGATGGCCCGCACCTGGGCGATGATGTCCAGCCGGTTCCGCACGAACTCCGGGTCGGTGACCTCGCTGGTGTTCCCGGAGCCGAACTGGAGCACGGGCGTGTGCACATGCCCGCCCGGCAGCCGGTCGTGCAGCCCCAGCCGGTCCCGCAGCAGCGTCGCCCGGTAGGCGATCTCGTTGGAGAGGTAGTCCCCGCCGCCGCCCGCGCGAGCGGTGGAACCGGGGGTCGGCCCGTTCGGGCGTACGACGGGCTCGGTGCCGCCCGCCGGGATCTCGGTGACGCTGGTGTTGTCGTACACGGGGAAGCGGCCGGTGTTCGCCGCGACGATCGCGGCGTACGGCAGTGTGGTCGTCGTCCACTGCGGCTGCGAGCCCGGGTCGGTGACGGGGACGGTCTCGGTACGGCCGATGTTGTCGTTGTCTCCGAAGCCGCCCCGCCAGGCCCCGTTGGTCCGCTCGATGTCGAACCGCCCGACCCGGCCCTGGCTGACCGTGGTGAAGAGGTCGACCTTCGGCAGATACGGCCGCAGCGTCCGCTCCACCGTCCCGTCCGTGAAGTCCTGCCAGCGCACCGGGAACACGGCCGTCTCGATCCGGGCCGGGCCGTCCGCCGTCTCGATCACCGTGCCGTCGAGGGCGAGCGCGGTGGCGCCGGACGGGTTGGAGATCCGGATGTCCCGGTCCAGGGTGAACGGGTCGAAGCCGGTGAGCAGGATCCGCTTCAGGCCCTTGCCGTGCGGGTAGCTCACGGCCGTCTGGCCGCGTGAGGTGCGCTCCAGTTCGTCGAGCAGCGCGGCCCGCTGTCCGTCCGTCAGGCCGAACTCAGGCTCCCAGGTGCGCACTTCACGCGTCATGCCCAGCCGCGCCCAGTACAGCGGCCGGTCGTCGTCCCGGCTGAGGTCACCGCCCGCCGGCCCACGCCCCTGCGCCCGGTCCACCGCACGGCGCCACAGCTGCGCCCCCTCGGCCGCGACGGCCCTGCGGGCCTCCCCGTACGAACGGGCCGCGTCCAGCGCCCGGGCCAGCCGCGGGGCCACCGTGTCGAACCCGGAGCGGCGCAGGATCTCCTGCGGGACCGCTTTCCCGAGCCGCTGCTCCTCGATGGTGGGAGCGGGGGCCGTCTCTGCGGCGCTCGCGGTCGTGGGGGTGGTGAGGCCGGTCAGCAGGGCGAGACCGAGGACGCCGAGGCGAACACGTATGGAGTTCAAGGAGGTTCAGGCCTTCCGTCACGGTGGGGGTGGTGCGGTGGCGTGGTGCCGGACGGCCGCAGTATCGCGTGACTGGAGTGATCTACGCCATGGGCGGAGCCGGGAGTTGGCGCTCAGTCGCCGCTCTCGCCCAGCAGCGTCAGGAAGTCCCGGAACGCCGACGGCATGTCCACCGACTCCGGGTCCAGCAGCCACTGGTACTGCAGGCCGTCCAGGATCGCCACGAGCAGCGGCGCGGCCCGCTCGGGGGTGAGGCCGCTCGGCAGGCGGTCGCCGTACTCGGCGCGCAGCACCTCGGCCATGCCGGCGCGGACCCCGACGTAGCGCTCCGTGAAGTAGGCGCGGGCCGGATGGTCCTCCGTGACGCTCTCGCCGAGCAGCGCCGAGAAGGTCTGGATGATGGCGGGCCGCATCGCGTTGTACTCGACCAGCGAGGCCAGCAGGTCCAGCCGGAGCCGCCCGGCGGGCATCGCGTCCCAGCGGTCCCGCTCCTGGAGCACCGCGACCAGCAGCGCCTCCTTCGTCGGGAAGTGGTGCAGCAGCCCCTGCTGGGTGAGCCCCACCCGCTCGGCGACCGCGGCCAGGCTCGCTCCGCGGTAGCCGCGCTCGGCGATCACCTCGAGAGCGGCCCGCACGATCTCCGCGCGCCGTTCCCCGCTCCGTGCCCTGGCCGTCATGGCGTCACCGTACGACATGACGAACGACCGATTGTTTCGAGAAGATAACGAAACCTACCGCATCACAGGTAACGCGGGCACGATGTCGGCATCCAGCGGCTTTCGACGTGGAGGTGCCGGCGTGACGGAGACAGCGGAAGTACGGCGTGAGGCGGCGGTCGAGGCGGCCCTCGGCAAGCTCGACCTGGACGCCAAGGCACGGCTGCTGGCCGGACAGGACTTGTGGAGCCTGCCCGCGCTGCCACAGGCCGGTCTGGCCTCGCTGGTGATGTCCGACGGCCCGATCGGCGTCCGCGGGGTGCAGTGGAGCGCCGACGACCCCTCCGTCGCGCTGCCCTCACCGACCGCCCTCGCCGCCACCTGGGACCCCGGCCTCGCGCACCGGGCGGGCGTGCTGCTGGCCCAGGAGGCCCGCCGCAAGGGCGTCCACGTCCTGCTCGCCCCCACCGTCAACCTGCACCGCTCCCCGCTGGGCGGCCGCCACTTCGAGGCCTACAGCGAGGACCCGTACCTGACGGGCCGGATCGGCACCGAGTACGTCCGGGGCGTCCAGTCCGGCGGCGTCGGCACCACCGTCAAGCACTTCGTCGCCAACGACGCCGAGACCGACCGCCTCACGGTGAACAACCTGGTGAGCGAACGCGCCCTGCGCGAGCTGTATCTGGCCCCCTTCGAGGCGATCGTCGAGAACGCCCACCCCTGGGGCATCATGACCGCCTACAACACCGTCAACGGCACGACCATGACCGAGCACCACTACCTCGTCAACGAAGTGCTGCGCGGCGAGTGGGGCTTCGACGGGATCAACGTCTCCGACTGGACGGCCGCCCGCTCCACCACCGGCGCCCTCGCCGGCGGCCTGGACATCGCGATGCCCGGCCCGCGGACTGTCTACGGCGAGGCCCTCGCACAGGCCGTGCGGGACGGCGAGGCCGACGAGGCCCAGGTCGACGAGGCCGTCCGCCGCGTCCTGCGCCTCGCCGCCCGGGTCGGCATCCTGGACGGCGCCGAACCGGTCGTCACCGAACCGCCCGCGACCGTCGACGGCGAGGCGCTCGCCCGCGAGATCGCCCGCCGCTCCTTCGTCCTCGTCCGCAACGAGAGGGGCGCGCTGCCGCTGAAGCCCGGCCGGGTCGCCCTGATCGGCGCCGCCGCCCGCGACGCCCGCGTCCTCGGCGGCGGCTCCGCCACGGTCTTCCCCGCCCGGACCGTCTCCCCGCTCGAAGGCCTCACCGCCGCCCTCCCCGACGGCGGTCTCACCTACGCCCTCGGCGCCGACCCGAACACCGAACTCCCCGTCGCCGACCCGGGCTTCGAACTGCGCGCGGTCTGCCGCGACAGCGACGGCACCGTCATCGGCACCCGCTCGGCCCCCAGCGGCCACATCATGTGGATGGGCGCCGACCTGCCCGACGGCGTCACCCACGACACCCTGCACAGCGTCGAACTGACCGGCACCTTCACCCCGCGCGAGACCGGCACGCACACCTTCGGCTTCAAGGGTCTCGGCCCCTTCAGGCTGACCGTCGCGGGCACCGTGTACTTCGACGACGTCCAGCGCCCCGCCGAGGACGGCGACCCCTTCGCCGCCTTCTTCGGCGCCCCGGTGCCCCACGCACGCGTCGAACTCACCGCGGGCGAACCGGTCGAGGTCTCCCTCACCTACACCGTCCCGCCGCCCGACGGCCACCCCATGCGGGTCATCGGCTTCACCCTCGCCCACCAGGACCCGCAGCACGACCCCGACGAGCTGATCGCCGAGGCCGCCGCTGCCGCCCGCGCCGCCGACACGGCCGTCGTCGTGGTCGCCACCACCGACCGTGTCGAGTCCGAGGGCTTCGACCGCAGGGACCTGCGCCTGCCCGGCCGCCAGGACGACCTGGTCCGCGCCGTCGCCGCCGCCAACCCGAACACCGTCGTGGTCGTCAACTCCGGCTCCCCGGTGGAACTGCCGTGGCGCGACGACGTCGCCGCCGTGCTCCTGAGCTGGTTCCCCGGCCAGGAGGGCGGCGCGGCCCTCGCGGACGTGCTCACCGGCGACCGGGAGCCCGGCGGCCGCCTGCCCACCACCTGGGGCTCCCTGACCGACGCCCCCGTCACCCAGGTCGTCCCGGCGGACGGCGAACTCCCCTACGACGAAGGCGTCTTCATCGGCTACCGCGCCTGGGAGCGGCAGGGCCGCACCCCCGCCTACCCCTTCGGCCACGGCCTCGGCTACACCGAGTGGACCTACGAGTCGGTCGAGGTCGCCGGGAGCGCCGAAGGGACCACCGCGAAGGTCCGCCTCCGCAACACCGGCGACCGCCCGGGCCGCGAGGTCGTCCAGCTCTACCTCGCCCCGAGCGAGCCCGACCCCACCCGTCCGGCGCGCTGGCTGGCCGGCTTCGCGAGCGTGGAGGCCGCACCCGGCGAGACCGCCGAGGCGACCGTCGAACTGCCGCGCCGCGCCTTCGAGAGCTGGGACGAGACGAACGCCTCGTGGTCGTTTGTGAAGGGTTCGTACGAGATCCAGGTGGCGCGCTCGATCGCCGACCGCAGGATCACCGCGACGATTAACGTCTGACCGGGACAAGTTCCCCACTGAGCAGCCCCGGTCCGGGACCTGACCCCTGGACCGGGGCTCGTGGGTCCCCGGGCCCGGGACTCAGCGGGTGCCGAACCCGTACACCGTCTCCGAGCGGAACACCTCGCCCGGCCGCAGCACCGTGGTCGGGAAGTCCGGCCGGTTCGGGGAGTCGGGGAAGTGCTGGGTCTCCAGCGCGATGCCGTCGCCGGGCGCGAAGGGCTCGCCCAGGTGGTCGGCGGTGTACAGCTGGAGTCCGGGCTCGGTCGTCGCCACCGTCAGCACCCGCCCGGACGCCGGGTCGTGCAGCTTGGCGACCTCCACCGGGACGTCCGCCACGCCCTTGTCGAGCACGAAGTTGTGGTCGTAGCCGGAGCCGACCTTGCGGGCCTCCCGGAAGTCGAAGCGCGTACCGGTCACGTCCTCCGGGCCGCCGGCCGGGATCAGATCCTCGCCCACGGGCGTGTACCGGGAGGCGGCCAGCCGCAGTTCATGGCCGCCCGCGTCGCCGGAACCGCCCAGGTTGAAGTAGCTGTGGTTCGTCAGGTTCACCACGGTCGGCGCGTCCGTGACGGCCTCGTAGGCGATCCGCAGCGCGCCGCTCTCCCGCAGCGTGTACGTCGCCGAGACCTCCAGCCGCCCCGGGAACCCCTCTTCGCCGTGCGGACTGATCCGGCTGAGCCGCACACCGTGCTCGACCGGGGCCGCGTCCCACACCCTCTTGTCGAAGCCGTGCGCCCCACCGTGCAGCGAGTTCGGCCCGTTGTTCGGTTCCAGGGCGTATGTTCGCCCGTCCAGCGGGAACCGGCCCCCGGCGATCCGGTTGGCGTACCGCCCGATCAGGGCCCCGAGGTAGGGCCCTGGGTGGGCGAGATAGCCCTCGAGATCCGGGAACCCCAGCACCACGTTCCCGGCCCGGCCCTCCCGGTCCGGCACCTCGACGGACTGCACGATCCCGCCGTACGACAGCACCCGCACCCGTACGCCCGCCCGCTCCAGGGTCCAGCGGTGCACCGGTGTGCCGTCGGAAAGTGTGCCGAAGAGTTCGTTCATGTGCGGAACTCTAGGGCAGGGCCATCGGTCAGCGGTCCTTCGCCGTGACGGTCCGGTATGCGATCTCCGCCAACCGGGCCTGCCCGTTCACGCTGGGGTGGAAGTAGTCCCAGCGGCTCAACTGAGCCGTGCCGAAGCGGTAGTCGTACACCGCGTTTCCGTCGTACCGGCACCGCTTGTCCTCGGCGCAGACCTCCTTCAGGACCTTGTTGTAGTCCTCCACCCGCTTCTGCACCGTGTCCCGCCGCAGGGTCGCCGCCGAGTCCAGGGCGTCCGCGTCACCCAGCATCGACGGGCAGATACCCAGCTGCCACACCTGCTTGCCCAACGGGCTGTTGCGGCCCTGCGACCACAGCCGCTTCAGGTTCGGCACGCTCGCCACGAACACCTGTGCCTTGGGCAGGGCTTCGCGCAGAGTGCGCAGCGCGTCCTCGAAGTCGCTGCGGAAGGCGGAGACCGGGGTCATCGCCGCCGGGGAGGACCGGCAGGCGTCGTTCGCACCGGCCATCACTGTCACCAGCTGCGGCTTCCGTCGCACCGCCTGGGTCATCTGCCCGGGCAGATCGGCCATCCGGGCCCCCGTCACGGCGTAGTTCCAGCTCCGCTCGGCGGCCTTGGCCCGCCCGAGCAGCCGGACGGCGAGAGAGTCGACCTGAGGGCTGGCGCCGGTCGCCCAGGACGCCTCCGGGCAGTCCTGCAGCACGTCACAGGCGTCGAAACCACGCGTGATGGAGTCACCGACGGCCGCGACGGAACTCGGGCTGCGGTCCCACAGGGGCGTGGGCCTGGGCGACGGCTTGGCGCTGGCTGACGGGGCGGGGGAATTGCCTCCCACGGCGTCACATCCCGTGACACCCAGGGCAGTCGCCACGGCCACGGCGGCAACGATCCGTGACCGGTGGCTTCGCTTCCGCATGCCTGTTCCATCCCCTCGCCGCGCCATGGCTGTCTCCCCACCCATTTACAACGCACGAGGGTTCCCGACCGATCAGGTGCAACGGCTCACACCCGTACAAGCGTCCCCCTGGGTGAATGGCGGGCGTTTCCCGGCACCTGGACCGACCGTACGTCACACTCCTTGCGCCACCGCACGGTAGCCTCGCCATCAACGTGACCCGCCCGGTCACAGCCGTTCCGCCCGTTCAAAGATGGTCCGCTCTGCCCGGAGGTTCCGGTGACGACACGTGGGGTTCTGTACATGCACTCCGCGCCGCGCGCGCTGTGCCCGCACGTCGAGTGGGCCATCGCCGGGGTGCTCGGCACACGCGTCAACCTGGACTGGATCCGCCAGCCCGCCGCGCCGGGCACCTGGCGCTCGGAGTTCTCCTGGCAGGGCCAGGCGGGCACGGCGTCGAAGCTCGCCTCCGCCCTGCGGGGCTGGCAGCTGCTGCGCTTCGAGGTGACGGCCGAGCCCTGCCCCACCGCCGAGGGCGAGCGCTACAGCTGCACCCCCGACCTGGGCATCTTCCACGCCGTCACCGGCATCCACGGCGACATCCTCATCCCCGAGGACCGCCTGCGCGCGGCCCTGCAACGCTCCCAGCGTGGCGAGACCGACCTGGAAGCCGAACTCAACAAACTCCTCGGCAAGCCCTGGGACGACGAACTGGAACCCTTCCGCTACGCAGGCGAAGGCGCCCCGGTCCGCTGGCTCCACCAGGTGGTGTAGACGCCTTTCTTTTAGGGGCGCGGGGCTGTTTCGATTTGCGGCTCCGCCGCGTGGGCGCGAACAACCCCCACCGGCCCGCACTCGGCACACCACGGACACCAAAACGGCGAATGGCCCGAACCCCCCACCCAGGGAGTTCGGGCCATTCAAACGCTCAGCGATCAAACCGTCCGAAACGCCAGCACAACATTGTGCCCACCGAACCCGAACGAGTCGTTCAACGCGGCGATCCGCCCATCAACCGGCAGCTTCCGAGCCTCACCACGAACCACGTCCGCGTTCGCCTCGGCCTCCGGATCCAGGTTCTCGACATTGATGGTCGGCGGAGCCACCCGGTGGTACAGCGCCAGCACCGTCGCCACCGTCTCGACACCACCCGCACCACCCAGCAGATGCCCGGTCATCGACTTCGTCGCGGACACCGCGAAGTGGTCGGCGTCGTCACCGAACACCTTCCGCAGCGCCTTCAACTCGGCGATGTCACCGGCCGGCGTCGACGTGGCGTGCGCGTTGACGTGCACGATCTCCGCCGGGTCCAGTTCGTTGCGCTCCAGCAGGTTCTGCAGGGCCTGCGAGATGCCCCGCCCCTCCGGCTCCGGCTGCACGATGTCGTGCGCGTCGGCCGAGATGCCCTGGCCGACCGCCTCGGCGTACACCCGGGCACCGCGCTTCGCGGCGTGCTCGGCGGACTCCAGGACGACGACACCGGCGCCCTCACCGAGGACGAAGCCGTCGCGGGCCACGTCGTAGGGACGCGACGCACCCTGCGGGTCGTCGTTGTTCTTGGACATCGCCATCATGTTGCCGAACGCGGCGATCGGCAGCGGGTGGATCGCCGCCTCCGTGCCACCCGCGACGACGACGTCGGCGCGGCCCGTGCGGATCATCTCGATGGCGTAGCCGATGGCCTCCGCGCCCGAGGCGCAGGCGGACACCGGCGTGTGCACGCCGGCCCGGGCACCCACGGCCAACCCCACGTTGGCCGACGGGCTGTTGGGCATCAGCATCGGAACGGTGTGCGGGGAGACGCGGCGGACGCCCTTCTCCTTCAGCACGTCGTACTGGTCGAGCAGAGTCGTCACGCCGCCGATGCCGGAGGCGATGACCGCGCCGAGCCGGTCCGGGTCGACGTTCGGGTCCTCGTCGGCGCTCGCTTCGAAACCGGCGTCGGCCCACGCCTCCTTGGCCGCGATCAGCGCGAACTGCGCCGAGCGGTCCAGGCGGCGGGCCTGCGGCCGGGGGATGACCTCGGTCGGCTCCACGGCGACCGGGGCCGCGATACGGACCGCCTGCTCGGCGGCCCACTCCTGCTCCAGGGGCTTGACGCCGGAACGTCCGGCGATCAGGCCCTCCCAGGTAGAGGCTGCGTCGCCACCCAGCGGTGTGGTTGCGCCGATACCGGTGACGACCACGGTGCGATTGGTCGGGCTCACGGGAATTCTTTCTCCAACGGATACGAGGATTAAGCGGCGCCACCGCCGGGTGGCGGGGCAGTAGGCCCAGGGCCTGGTCGGACGATCAGCCCTGGTGCTTGAGGATGTAGTCGGTCGCGTCGCCGACGGTCTTGAGGTTCTTGACGTCCTCGTCCGGGATCTTGACGTCGAAGCGCTCTTCGGCGGCGACGACGACCTCGACCATGGACAGCGAGTCGACGTCCAGGTCGTCGGTGAAGGACTTGTCCAGCTGGACGTCCTCAACCGGGATGCCGGCGATCTCGTTCACGATCTCGGCGAGACCGGCGACGATCTCTTCCTGAGTGGCGGCCATGTTGGCGCTCCTTCGTAGATATCCAGAGGGTGTGGCAGGTGTTTCCTTCGTGCCGGACCGCATGATCCGGCACGGAGTGCCTAGGGGAGGGTAACGACAGTCGCGGCGTAGACGAGACCCGCCCCGAAGCCGATGACGAGCGCGGTGTCGCCGCTCTTCGCCTCACCGGTCGCCAGGAGCCGCTCCATCGCGAGCGGGATCGAGGCGGCCGAGGTGTTGCCGGTGGTGCGTACGTCACGCGCGACCGTGACGGACTCCGGCAGCTTGAGTGTCTTCACCATCGAGTCGATGATCCGCTCGTTGGCCTGGTGCGGAATGAAGACGTCCAGGTCGTCAGCGGAGATGCCGGCGGCGTCCAGCGCCTCCTTGGCGACCTTCGCCATCTCGAACACGGCCCAGCGGAACACCGCCTGGCCCTCCTGCGTGATGGCGGGGAACTTGGCGACCTCGCCGGAACGGTAGTCCGTCCACGGCACGGTCTGCTTGATCGTCTCGGACTTGTCGCCCTCGGAGCCCCAGACCGTGGGGCCGATGGCCGGCTCCTGGGCCGGGCCCACGACGACCGCGCCGGCACCGTCGCCGAACAGGAAGGCCGTCGCCCGGTCCTCCAGGTCGGTGAGGTCGCTCAGGCGCTCCACGCCGATGACGAGGACGTACTCGGCTGAGCCCTCGACGATCATGCCCTTGGCGAGGGTGAGGCCGTAGCCGAAGCCCGCGCAGCCGGCCGAGATGTCGAAGGCGGCGGCCTTCGCGGTGCCGAGCTTGTCGGCGATCTCGGTGGCGACGGCCGGGGTCTGCTTGAAGTGCGAGACGGTCGAGACGATCACGCCGCCGATCTGCTCGGCGGAGATCCCGGCGTCGGCGATGGCCTTGCCGGACGCCTCGACCGACATCGCGGCGACGGTCTCCTCGTCGTTCGCCCAGTGCCGGGTCTCGATGCCGGAGCGCGAGCGGATCCACTCGTCGGACGAGTCGATCGTCTCGAGGATCACCTCGTTCGGCACGACCCTGGTCGGGCGGTACCCGCCGACACCGAGGATGCGCGCGTACGGGGCGCCCTTGCTGGGCTTGATCTTCGCCATGCGGACGGCTCCTTGGGGGCGGCGGTCAGGCGTGCTCGGCGATGAGCTCGCGAGCCGCGTCGAGGTCGGCGGGGGACTTCAGGGCCAGCGTCTTCACGCCGGGCAGCGCACGCTTGGCGAGGCCGGTGAGGGTACCGCCGGGGCACACCTCGATCAGGGCCGTGACGCCGAGCTCCTTGAAGGTCTCCATGCACAGGTCCCAGCGGACCGGGTTGGCGACCTGACCGACCAGACGGTCCAGCACCTCGGTGCCGGCGGCGACGGACCGCCCGTCCTTGTTCGAGACGTAGGTGACCCGCGGGTCGCCGGGCGTCAGGGCCTCGGCGGCCTTCGCCAGCGTGTCGACCGCGGGGGCCATGTGGTGCGTGTGGAAGGCGCCGGCGACCTTCAGCGCGACGACCTTGCGCACGCCCTCGGGCTTGTCCGCCTCAAGTGCGGCGAGCTGCTCCTTCGTACCGGCCGCGACGATCTGGCCCGCGCCGTTGATGTTCGCCGGGGTCAGGCCCAGCTTCTCCAGGTGCGGAACCGTCACTTCGGGGTCGCCGCCGAGAAGGGCCGCCATGCCGGTCTCGGTGACGGCGGCGGCCTCGGCCATGGCGAGCCCACGGGTGCGGACGAGGCGGACGGCCTCCTCGTGCGGGAGCACACCGGCGAGCGAGGCGGCGGTGAACTCGCCGACGCTGTGCCCGGCGATGGCGCCGACCTTGCGCGGCAGCTCGGCCGGGTCGTCGAACAGCGTGTACGCGGACGCCAGTCCGGCCGCGACCAGCAGCGGCTGCGCCACCGCGGTGTCGCGGATCTCCTCCGCGTCGGCCTCGGTGCCGTAACGGATCAGGTCGAGGCCCACGGCGTCGGACCATGCCTCAAGGGCACCGCGGACACCGGGGAAGTCGAGCCATGCGGACAGGAAGCCGGGCGTCTGGGCGCCCTGGCCGGGAGCGACGAGTACGAGCACTCTCACACTCTCTCTTGGGGACGGGCACGGCCGCCCGTGGGGACAGGGACGAAGAACACGAGGGGGTTTTGTCGGGCTCCGACAAAACCTTAGGGCTGGAGATCTCCATCGACCAGACGCCCCAGGATCAGAGCGATCCGCAGCGTGAAGGCAGAGCGTACATCGGAGGGTGACCATCCGGTGACGTCAGTCACACGTCGAAGCCGGTAGCGG
The DNA here is from genome assembly GCF_053643595.1 of Streptomyces sp. NPDC055506. Taxonomy (NCBI): domain Bacteria; kingdom Bacillati; phylum Actinomycetota; class Actinomycetes; order Kitasatosporales; family Streptomycetaceae; genus Streptomyces; species Streptomyces sp. NPDC055506. The sequence continues at coordinate 18,111 of NZ_JBSHKH010000092.1, forward strand.
ACGGTGTTGGGATGGACGAACAGCATGCGGGCGGCGCCTTCGAGACTGCTCGCCTGTTCGAGATAGACGCTGAGGGTCTCCAGGAGCGCGGCCCCGGCCTCCTCCAGTGGTCTGTAGATCTCCTCCACCAGTTGCTCACGGGCCGAGGGGTCACCGGCGATCGCGCGCTCCGGGAGCAGGTCGTCGGCCAGGACCGGGCGCGGGGCGTCCTGCCAGGCAGAACCCGCTTTGAGCCCCGCCGCCGCGGCCTGCGCGGACCGGGTCGCGGCCAGCAGGTCCGGCACCACCGGGCCCGCCACGACCGGGCCGGCCGCGTACGGGCCGATGAGCGACTTGGCGACGGCCAGGGGGTTGTCGCTGCCGCCCGCGATGACCACGAGCCGGTCCCCGAGCACGCCGGTCAGCACCTGGAGCTTGGCGTGCCGGGCGGCGCGCCGGATGGCCTCGACCGTCAGTTCGGAGTCGCCGTCGGGTGCGGTGCCGAGTACCACGCACACGTGTTCGGGCGAGTTCCAGCCGAGGGCGGCGGCGCGTGACACGGCGCCCTCGTCGGCCTCGCCGCTGAGCACGGCGTTCACGACCAGGGACTCCAGCCGGGCGTCCCAGGCACCGCGTGCCTCGGCGGCCTGCGCGTACACCTGGGCGGTGGCGAAGGCGATCTCCCGGGCGTAGACGAGCAGTGCCTCGCGCAGCACGCTCTCGTCGCCGGGGGCCGCGACCTCGTCGATCGCGCTCTCCATGACCTCGATGGTGGTGCGCACCATCTCCACGGTCTGCCGCAGCGTGATCGCCCGGGTCAGCTCGCGCGGCGCGGTTCCGAACACGTCGGTGGAGATGGCCTGCGGGGCGTCCGGCTGCCGGAACCACTCGGTGAAGGCGGCGATACCCGCCTGCGCGACCAGGCCGATCCAGGAACGGTTCTCCGGGGGCATGGCCCGGTACCAGGGCAGCGTCTCGTCCATCCGCGCGATGGCCTGCGCGGCGAGCGACCCGGACGACTCCACCAGCCGCTTCAGCGTCGCGGCATGCGGATGGGTGTCGTGTGTGGCGGCTGCGTTCTTGCTGGTTTCGGGTTCGGGCACGGGGACAAGACTGCCTTATCCGGACGGGAAGGTGCGTCGGCGGGTCTACGGTGGTTCGCGTGATGGACGTACGGCGCGCTGATGAGCGCTACCCCGGGGGGGAACCCGCCGCGGGGATCGAGACCTGGCACGCCTTTTCCTTCGGGCCGCACTACGACCCGGACAACCTTCGTTTCGGCGCGGTGATCGCCTGTAACGAGGAGCGGTTGGCGCCGGGGGCCGGGTTCGACGAGCACCCGCACAGCCACACCGAGATCGTGACCTGGGTCGTGGAGGGCGAGCTGACGCACCGCGACTCCACCGGGCACGAGTCGGTGGTGCGCCACGGGGACGTGCAGCGGCTCAGCTCGGCGGGTGGGGTACGTCACGTGGAGCGCAACGACGGCCCCGGCCCCCTGACCTTCGTGCAGATGTGGCTGGCCCCGCTGAGGCCCGGCGGCGACCCGTACTACGAGGTCGTCCACGGCATCGCCGACTCGACGCCCTACGCCGTCCCGGAGGCGGGCGCGATGCTGCACGTCAGGCGCCTCGCGGCGGGGGAGCGGACGGCCGTGCCGGACGGGGCGCACGCGTATGTGCACGTCGTACGGGGTGACGTACGCCTCGACGGCGAGGAACTGGGCGCGGGCGACGCGGCCCGCGTCACGGACGCCAAGGCCCTGGAGGCCGAGGGTATGACCGACGCCGAGCTGCTGATCTGGGAAATGTCCTAGGCCCCGCGGTCTAGAGCTCCGCGAGCACCGTGTCCGTGAACGCCGGCCACGCCTCGACCGCCCAGGGTCCGAACGCACGGTCCGTCAGCGCGACGCACGCGGCACGCGCGTCGGGGTCGATCCACAGGAACGTACCGGACTGCCCGAAATGCCCGAACGTGCGCGGTGAGGACGAGGCCCCCGTCCAGTGCGGCGACTTGGAGTCGCGGATCTCGAAGCCGAGCCCCCAGTCGTTGGGGTTCTGGTGGCCGTACCCCGGCAGGACGCCCTTGGTGCCCGGGTAGGTCACCGTCATCGCCTCGGCGACCGTACGGGGATCCAGCAGCCGCGGTGCCTGCACCTCGGCCGCGAACCGCAGCAGGTCCTCGACCGTGGACACCCCGTCCTTGGCCGGAGAGCCCTCCAGGGTCGTCGAGGTCATCCCCAGCGGCTCCAGCACGGCCTGCCGCAGATACTCCGCGAAGGGAATCTCGGTCGCCTTCGCGATGTGGTCGCCCAACTGCTCGAAACCGGCGTTCGAATACAGTCGCCGCTCCCCGGGCGGGGCCGTGACCTTGTGCTCGTCGAAGGCGAGGCCCGAGGTGTGCGCGAGCAGGTGCCGGACCGTCGACCCGGCCGGACCTGCGGGTTCGTCGAGCTCGACCGCCCCCTCCTCGTACGCGACGAGCACCGCGTACGCCGCGAGCGGCTTGGTCACCGACGCGAGCGGAAACCGCTGCCCGGCCGGCCCATGGGTGCCGAGCACACTGCCGTCCGCCCGTACGACACCCGCCGCAGCGGTGGGAACCGGCCAGTTCTCGATCAACGCGAGGCTCTTCAGCGACATGCGTTCGAGCCTATGCGCTCACAGGGTCAGTTCCAGCAAGGGGTCGGGCTTGGGGCGGAAGCCGAGGGAGACGTACAGCGGCTCGGCCTCCGGTGAGGCGGTGAGCTGCACGCGCCGGGCGCCGTGTGTGCGGAACCACTCCAGCAGGGTCTGCATGCAGGCGCGTGCGTACCCGCGGCGCCGGGCCTCCGGGTCGGTGGCGACGCTGAACACGAAGCCCACCTTGCCCTGCGGATCGCCCGACTTCCCGATGCGGTAGTCGATCGTCCCGGCCACCAGCGACGCCAGCGCCCCGGGCCGCTCCGGGTGGTCCACGACGAACGCCGCGAAGTCCCCGCCCGATTCACCCAGTTTGGTCTTCAGGGTGGGGAGGGACTCCCCGTGCCAGCGGGTGGAGGGGTCGCTTGCGAACAGCGAGTCGATCATGATTTGGCGCAGCCGCAGGACTTCCTCGGCGTCCTCGGGCAGGGCACGGCGTACAGAACTCATGAGTCGGTACGCTAACCAGACGGATCAAGAAACGTCCTGCCCATTTCTTACCGTCGGCGCTTGCTTGGAGTGCGCTCCAAGGTTCTAGCGTTGGGGACATGACGGTGATGGAGACCACGGGGACCAGGACCGACACCTGCGCAGGCCCGCCGCGGCAGGACCGGCGCCCGGACGGCGAGGACCACTACACGATCAGCGAGGTCGTCGCCTTCACCGGCCTGACGGCACACACCCTGCGCTGGTACGAGCGCATCGGCCTGATGCCGCACATCGACCGGTCCCACACCGGCCAGCGCCGCTACACCAACCGCGATCTCGACTGGCTCGACCTCGTAGGCAAGCTCCGCCTGACGGGCATGCCGGTCGCCGACATGGTCAGGTACGCGGAACTGGTGCGCGAGGGCGACCACACCTACGGCGAGCGCTTCGAGCTGCTCAAGACGACCCGCGAGGACGTCCTGGCCAGGATCGACGAACTCCGCGGCACGCTCGCCGTGCTCGACCGGAAGATCAGTTTCTACGCGGACGCCGGGCATGCCCTGGCGTCGGAGAGGTCCCGATGACGGACGGCAGGATCACGACGGCGAAGCTCGGCGACGACGGCCCCGAGGTGGGCGTCCAGGGCCTCGGCTGCATGGGCATGAACTTCGGCTACGGCCCCTCGGACGCGGACGCCTCCCGGGCGACCCTGGAACGGGCACTGGAACTCGGCGTCACCCTCTACGACACGGCCGACGCGTACGGCGCCGGCGAGAACGAGCGGTTCCTCTCGCCGTTCTTCAAGGCCCACCGCGACGAACTCGTCATCGCGACCAAGTTCGCCCTGTCCATCCCCCCGGACGACCCGACACGCCGGGTCATCCGCAACGACCCGCCCTACATCCGCCAGGCCGTCGAGGCGAGCCTGAAGCGCCTGGACGTCGATGTCATCGATCTCTACTACATGCACCGGCGCGATGTGAACGTGCCGATCGAGGAGAGCGTCGGCACCATGGCCGAACTGGTTCGCGAGGGCAAGGTCAAGCACCTCGGTCTGAGCGAGGTCACGGCCGGCGAACTCCACGCCGCCCACGCCGTCCACCCCATCGCCGCCGTGCAGTCGGAGTGGTCGCTCTTCAGCCGGGACATCGAGACGAACGTCGTCCCGGCGGCGCGTGAGCTGGGCGTGACCCTCGTCGCGTACTCACCCCTGGGCCGGGGCTTCCTCACGGGCTCCTTCGCCAGCGCCGAGGATCTGTCGTCCGGCGACTTCCGCCGCCAGCAGCCCCGCTTCACCGGGGACAACGCCGCCGCCAACGGAGCCCTGCTGGAGCCGATCCGCACGGTCGCCGAGGCCCACGGCGCATCGGTCGGCCAGATCGCCCTGGCCTGGGCCCACCAGCAGTCGTCCGTCCACGGCCTCCCGGTCATCCCGATCCCGGGCACCCGCAAGCCGACCAGGGTGGAGGAGAACACGGCGTCAACCAGGATCGTCCTCACCGACGACGAACTGGCCGTCCTGGACCCGATCGCGGCCAAGGTGGCAGGCAACAGGTACGCGGACATGGCGTTTACTTCCGCCGGACGGGAGTGAAGCGGACATAAGGGGCGCGGGGAACTGCGCGAACAACCACGCAGAACCCGCGCCCGCCAACGCACCGATCCAGGCAGACGCTAAAGCTCCGCCAACAACTCGGCCTTCTTCACAGAGAACTCCTCATCAGTCACCAGCCCGGCCTGATGCAACTCCCCAAGATGCCGAATCCGCTCGGCGATATCCGCAGGATCACGACGCGGCCCGGCCGCGGACACCGCAGCCACCGGCTGAGACGTCCGCACCGCCGCCAACACCGCCGCAGCGAACGGCAGTGACTCGTGCACCGGCCCGTACCCCAGCCCGAACACCACCGCGGCGGGATCCTGGTCGGCCTGAGCGGCAGCCGACCCCGCGTCCCGGCCCAGCAACCGCAGATGCCCCTCGAACACCTCGGGCGAGCGCCACTCGACCCCGTTCAGTTCCCCGACGGGGAAGTTCTGGTCGCCGGCCTTCCACTTCGCCGACGACGCGCCCGTCCAGAACCACCGGAAGTTGACGGTCCGCCCGTCGAACGAGGCCTTCCCGTCGTACGCCTTGAACGACAGCGGCCCCTTCGGCGGCTCCACGAGAAACCGCTCGGCAGGCCCGGACTCCGTCAGCAGCGCCCTCAGTTCGTCGGCGTAGTACTCCGCGAGGACCTCGCGTTCCGCGGGCATCACCAGCCGGTAGGGATCGCCGCTCTCCTTGAGCTGCCCGGCGGCCGCCTCCATCAAGGGGTCCGCGCCGGGCCGCGGCTCGACGCGCAGCACGACCGTGCCGCGCTTCCCGCGGGTCAGCGTCACCCCGGCGATCGCGTCCAGCGGCACACGGCGTTCCCCGAGCGCCTGAAAGAGCTTAGGTGTTCGAATCCCCCGTTCGTAGCGGATGAGCACGGAGTCGGACTCGAACTCCCAGGCGGCATGAAATCCGGCCAGTACGTCACCCATGCGGCTCATCGTATGCGGCACACGCTCCTCCGTCCCCCTCCCGAGCAGACCGCAATTTCTTCGTCTCTACGCGCGTCAGGCCGCCGCCGTGCCGGACAAACCGGTCCGGCAGACGCCGTCTTCGTGCGCGCAGTGCACCGAGCGGTATGCGCCAACGCCGATCTCTGCGAAATTCATCAGACTTGCCGTACCCGGCTCGAAGTAGCCGGCATGACCCTTCGCGCCCTGGGCCGAGAGCACCCGTGCGCCGAACCCGGAGGACACCGGGTCGGCCCCGTGGCCGAGACCGCCGACCTCCAGGTAGGGCACGTCCTGGATCCAGTCGTCGGCGTCCCGCATGGCCCACACCCGGGCGGTGGTGTGCAGTTGGGCGGCCTTCTCGACGCGCATGCCGGGGCTGCCGGCCACCGCGATGTCGGCCACCCGGCCGGGCAGTGAACGCGCCGCGACCCCGCACACCACGGAGCCGTAGCTGTGGCAGAACAGTGAGACCGGCTTGGCGCCGGGCAGGGCCCGCACCAGCGCGTTCAGTCGTACGGCACCGTCCGCCGCGCGCATCGCCGTGGCCGAGTCGATGCCGAGTCCGCTGGGTGCCGTGTAGTCGGCCCAGGCGATCACGGCCGTACGCGTCGAGGGGCTCGCCGCCCGCTCCGCCGCGTGCAGCGACTCGGCCATGCCGACGGGCGCCGAGTACTTGCGCTGGGTGCGCTGGAAGGTGAGCAGGTCGGTGTCCACGCCGGGCACGACGACCGAGACCCGGTCCGCCTCGCGCAGATCGCCGAAGACCTCCGCCACCCGGCCCGAGCCCTCAGGGTCGAAGGCGAGGATGTGGCGGCCCTGCTCCAGGAGGTCTTCGAAGCGGTGCATCCTTCGGCCGGCCTCATGCTTCCCGACCGCCGTGAGGCGGCTGTCGTGCATGCGTTCCCGCTCGACCTTGCGCGCCTGCTCGAGCGCGATGCGATTGGCGCGGTAGCGCAGCTCGACCGGCGCGCCGTTCATGTTGCCGACGGCGAGCGGATACTTGCGGACCAGGCTCGCGCGGTCGTGCTCGGTGAGCGAGGCGAAGAAGCGGGCCAGCTTCTTCGGCTGGGCCTCGGGGTCCGGCAGTCCGTGGCCGCCGATCCGGCCGTGCTCCCAGGCGGAGAGCGAGGCCTGGAGCGGCGTGTCGCCCCGCTGGTTGCGCAGGGCTGTCCAGCCGGTGGTCGCCAGCATCACGAACACGACGGCCAGAGCGAGCAGTGCGCGCCAGACGTTCAATTGCGGGGAGGTGTCGAAGGAAGTCACTGAAAGGACACACTAGGAGAACGAGAGGGTCTCGCGTTAACCAAGTGACCGGGATCACGTTTCGGTGTGTGTGCTAAGGGGACTGCCCTGTACGCCAGTTCCCGGCCAGCGCCGGACCCACCTGATCCAGGTATGTCGTGGTGAGTTGGCGCATTCCCGCGAGGCTGAGTTCGTCCCCCGCGGACCACAGTCGCTCGGTGACGCGAATCACCCCGCCGAACAGGGCCACCACGATCCTCGGCCGCGGATCCGCGTCCACGTCCAGCCCCTCGCGCTCGGCGATGATGCGCGCGAGTTGCTCCTCCAGTTCCGCCGACCGCCGCAGATGGGCGGCGAACAGCGCGGGCGTCGACTCGATCACCCGGTAGACGCGCAGATGGAGGTCGATCGGCACGATCTCCTCGACGGCCTCGCTGATCGTGTCCCAGCTCTCCAGCACGGCCCGGCGCAGCGCCTCCAGCGGGGCCTCGCCCGGCGGGCGCATCTGCAGGGCCTGGACGACGAGCCCCTCCGCGAGCCGCGGCACGAAGAACGCCGTCTCCTCCTTGCCGGCGAAGTAGCGGAAGAAGGTGCGCTGCGAGACGTCGACGGCGGCGGCGATGTCGTCGACGGTGGTCTCGTCGTAGCCGCGCGTGGCGAACAGTTCGAGGGCGGCGCGCAGCAGCGCGTCCCGGGTGCGCTGCTTCTTGCGTTCACGCAGGTTCAAGCGGCTCTCTCTCCTCGGCTCTCCTCCGAACTGTTTTCGCAGTTCAGGCTATCTGAGGGTGTCCTGTCAGTTACCGACTTGTGAATTGGTTTGTCAATTGTCAGTGGCTGTCATTAGCCTCGACGCATGACTAGTCAGACCACCATCGACACGACGGGGTCGGGGGGCAAGGCACCGGCGGCACCGTCGGACGCGACGCCGGGCAAGGGGCTGCGGGGGCACCCCTGGCTCACCCTCATCACCGTCGCTGTGGGGGTCATGATGGTGGCCCTCGACGGCACCATCGTGGCCATAGCCAACCCGGCCATACAGAAGGACCTCGGCGCCACCTTCGCCGAGGTCCAGTGGATCACCAACGGATACTTCCTCGCCCTCGCGGTCTCCCTGATCACCGCGGGCAAGCTCGGCGACCGCTTCGGCCACCGGCAGACCTTCCTCATCGGTGTCGTCGGCTTCGCCGCCGCCTCGGGGGCCATCGGCCTGTCCGACAGCATCGCGTTCGTCGTCGTCTTCCGCGTCCTTCAGGGCCTGTTCGGCGCGCTGCTGATGCCGGCCGCGCTCGGCCTGCTGCGGGCCTCCTTCCCGGCCGAGAAGCTGAACATGGCGATCGGCATCTGGGGCATGGTCATCGGCGCGTCCACCGCGGGCGGCCCGATCCTCGGCGGTGTGCTCGTCGAGCACGTCAACTGGCAGTCGGTGTTCTTCATCAACGTGCCGGTCGGTGTCCTCGCCGTCGTCCTCGGTGTGCTGATCCTGCTCGACCACCGCGCCGAGAACGCCCCGCGCTCCTTCGACCTCCTGGGCATCGCCCTGCTGTCGACGGCCGTGTTCTGCCTGGTGTGGGCGCTCATCAAGGCCCCGCCGTCCGAGTGGGGCTGGGGCGACGTCAAGACGCTGTCGTTCCTCGGTGCTTCCGTGCTGTGCTTCGTGGTGTTCGCCTTCTGGGAGACGAAGGTGCGGGAGCCGCTGATCCCGCTCGCGCTGTTCCGTTCCGTGGCGCTGTCCGCGGGTGTCGTGCTGATGATCCTGATGGCCATCGCCTTCATGGGCGGCCTGTTCTTCGTGACGTTCTACCTCCAGAACGTGCACGGCATGAGCCCGATCGACGCGGGTCTGCACCTGCTGCCGCTCACCGGCATGATGATCGTCGGCTCGCCGCTCGCCGGAGCGATGATCACCAAGTTCGGTCCCCGGGTCCCGCTCGCCGGCGGTATGGCGTTCACCGCGATCGCCATGTACGGGATGTCGACCCTGGAGACGGACACCGGCAGCGGTGTCATGTCGCTCTGGTTCGCCCTGCTGGGCTTCGGCCTCGCGCCGGTCATGGTCGGTGCCACGGAGGTCATCGTCGGCAACGCCCCGATGGAGCTCTCGGGCGTGGCGGGCGGTCTTCAGCAGGCCGCCATGCAGATCGGCGGCAGCCTCGGCACGGCCGTGCTGGGTGCGGTGATGGCTTCCAAGGTCAACAGCGACCTCGCGGGCAACTGGGAGAAGGCGGGGCTCCCTCCGCTGACGCCGGAGCAGGAGCACCAGGCGTCCGAGGCGGTCCAGGTCGGTGTCCCGCCGCTGGCGCCGGGCACGCCGGACGCGATCGCCGCGAAGATCACGGGCGTCGCGCACGACACGTTCATCTCCGGCATGAGCGCGGCGTCCCTCGTGGCCGCCGGGGTCGCCGTGGTCGCGGTGCTGGTGGCGTTCCTCACCAAGCGCGGTGAGAACGCGGAGGCCGGCGCGGGAGCGGCGCACATCTGACGGCCTCTGACGGGGCGTTCGCCTATCAGGGTGAACAAGACCGCCACCCCCTCCCCTCCGGCGGGCATCGCAGGTCACAGTGGGTCAAGTCCTCCGCAGGGCATGGAGGACGGCCGCTGCGGCGCGCTGCCGGAGGGGGGCAGCGCGCAGGCAGCGGGATTGAGCCTCGCATCGTGGGTACTCGCCATGTCGTACCCCTACGGAACCCCAATCGACCGAGGGTTCACGGGAGTTGAGATGGCGAGCTTCGGACACGGTACGCGCAGGCACCCCCGCTCACGTGGCCGGACGTGGTCACGGACCGGGCCGGATCGCGCGACGCTCGGAATCATCGGAGTCATCTGCGCGGTCGCCGGATTCTTCGTGCTGGGGATCATCCTCGGCCCCGCGGCGATCGTCTGCGGCTGGCTCGCCATGGGCCGCACATGGGCGGGTTCCCGCCCGGTAACGGCCGTGGTCGCACTGGTTCTGGGTGCCATCGACACGCTCCTGGCCATCATCTGGCTGTCGGGAGCGGCCACACCGGGCCTGGGCATGTTCTGACCCGGGTGGAGTGAGGGAAGGGCCTTGGGCGGTCACGCCGGAGGCCCTCCTTTACGTACCGGCACTACTCCACCGGCGTCCCCTTCAGCGCCGCCAACTCCCCCCGCAGCGCGCGCACCTCCTCCGTCAGCTCCCGTATCGCCTCCGTCTGCCGGCGCTCCTCGACGTCGTCCTTCTCGAACCGCGCTATGAACCACGCCGCGATGTTGGCCGTCACCACACCCAGCAGCGCGATCCCGGAGAGCATCAACCCGACCGCCAGCATCCGCCCCAGGCCCGTGGTCGGCGCGTGATCGCCGTAACCGACGGTCGTCATCGTCGTGAAGGACCACCACACCGCGTCACCCAGCGTCTTGATGTTCCCGTCCGGCGAGTCCCGCTCCACCGACAGCACCGCCAGGGACCCGAACATCAGCAGCCCGACCACCGCGCCGGCGACATACGTCGTGAGCCTTATCTGCGAGGCCATCCGCGCCCGCTGCCCGACCAGCAGCAGCGTCGACACCAGCCGCAGCAGCCGCATCGGCTGGAGCACCGGCAGCAGCACCGCGCCCAGGTCGAGCCAGTGCGTCCGTACGAACCTCAGCCGCTGCTCCGCGAGCGCCAGCCGGATCACGTAGTCGAGCGCGAACGCGCCCCACACCACCCACTCCACCGCGGTGCACACGTCCACCACGTCCCGGCTCGCGTCCGGCCGGACGATCGGCACGGCGTAGGCGACGGCGAAGGCCAGGGCCAGGCCGAAGAGGGGCCGCTGTGTGTGCTGTTCCCAACGGAGTTGGGCCGACTGCTGCTGCATGGCCGCATCGTAGGAAACGTGAAGGGGTGGTGTGCCCACGGTGTACCCGTGACGCGCACCACCCCTTGACGGAGTTCAGCGTGTTATGCGTCGCCGCCCGCGGCCCCCGGGTCGGCCGCCGCCACGTCGAGCAGCTGGTACCGGTCGATGGCCTGCTTGAGCACCGACCGGTCGACCTTGCCCGCACGGGCCAGCTCGGTCAGCACCCCCACCACGATCGACTGCGCGTCGATGTGGAAGAAGCGGCGGGCCGCGCCACGGGTGTCGGCGAAGCCGAAGCCGTCCGCGCCGAGCGACTGGTACGTCTGCGGCACCCAGCGCGCGATCTGGTCCGGAACCGCCCGCATCCAGTCGGACACGGCCACGACCGGCCCCTGCGCGTCGGCCAGCTTCCGGGTCACGTACGGCACCCGCTGCTCCTCCTCGGGGTGCAGCAGATTGTGCCGCTCGCAGTCCACGGCCTCGCGCCGCAGCTCGTTCCAGGAGGTCGCGGACCAGACGTCGGCCTTGACGTTCCAGTCCTCGGCCAGGATCTTCTGCGCCTCGACTGCCCACGGCACCGCGACACCGGACGCCATGATCTGCGCCGGGATGGAGCCGCTGGTGCCCTCGCTGAAGCGGTAGACGCCCTTGAGGATGCCCTCGACGTCCACGTTCGCCGGCTCGGCCGGGTGCTGGATCGGCTCGTTGTAGACCGTCAGGTAGTAGAAGACGTCCTCGCCGTGCGGGTGCTCCTCGGAGCCGCCGTACATCCGGCGCAGGCCGTCCTGCACGATGTGGGCGATCTCGAAGCCGAACGCCGGGTCGTACGCCACACAGCCGGGGTTCGTGGAGGCCAGCAGCTGGGAGTGGCCGTCGGCGTGCTGGAGGCCCTCACCGGTCAGCGTCGTACGGCCGGCGGTCGCGCCCAGTACGAAACCGCGCGCCAGCTGGTCGGACATCTGCCAGAACTGGTCGCCGGTGCGCTGGAAACCGAACATCGAGTAGAAGACGTAAACCGGGATCAGCGGCTCTCCGTGGGTGGCGTAGGCCGAGCCGGCCGCGATCAGCGAGGCCGTGCAGCCCGCCTCCGAGATGCCGTCGTGCAGCATCTGGCCGTTCGGCGACTCCTTGTAGGCGAGCAGCAGATCGCGGTCGACCGACTCGTACTGCTGGCCGAGCGGGTTGTAGATCTTCGCACTCGGGAAGAACGAGTCCATGCCGAACGTGCGGTACTCGTCCGGCGCGATCAGCACGAACCGCTTACCGATCTCCTTGTCCCGCATGAGGTCCTTGAGGAGCCGGACAAAGGCCATCGTCGTCGCGATGGACTGCTGGCCCGAGCCCTTCTTCACGGTCGCGTACGTCTTGTCCTCGGGGAGAGCCAGCGGCTTGGACCGCACGACACGCGTCGGGACGTAACCGCCGAGTCCCTTGCGGCGGTCGTGCATGTACTGGATCTCCTCCGAGTCCCGGCCCGGGTGGTAGTACGGCGGGGCGCCGGACTCCAGCTCCTTGTCCGGGATCGGCAGGTGGAGGCGGTCGCGGAAGCGCTTGAGGTCGTCGACCGTGAGCTTCTTCATCTGGTGCGTGGCGTTGCGGCCCTCGAAGTTCGGGCCCAGCGTCCAGCCCTTGATCGTCTTGGCGAGGATCACCGTCGGCTGGCCCTTGTGCTCGGCCGCCGCCTTGTACGCCGCGAAGATCTTGCGGTGGTCGTGACCGCCGCGCCCCAGGTGCAGGATCTGGTCGTCGGTCATGCCCTCGACCATCGCCCGCAGCCGGTGGTCGTCACCGAAGAAGTGGTCGCGGATGTACGCGCCGGTCTCCGTGGCGTACGTCTGGAACTGTCCGTCGGGCGTGGTGTTCATCTTGTTGACCAGCACGCCGTCGCGGTCCTGGGCGAGCAGCGGGTCCCAGCTGCGGTCCCAGACCAGCTTGATCACGTTCCAGCCGGCGCCGCGGAAGACCGACTCCAGCTCCTGGATGATCTTGCCGTTGCCGCGCACCGGGCCGTCGAGCCGCTGGAGGTTGCAGTTGACGACGAAGGTCAGGTTGTCCAGGCCCTCGCGGGCGGCGAGCGTGAGCTGGCCCAGCGACTCCGGCTCGTCCATCTCGCCGTCGCCGAGGAACGCCCACACCTGCGACTTGGAGGTGTCGGCGATCCCGCGCGCGTGCATGTAGCGGTTCATCCGCGCCTGGTAGATCGCGCCGATCGGGCCGAGGCCCATCGACACCGTCGGGAACTCCCAGAAGTCCGGCATCAGGCGCGGGTGCGGGTACGACGACAGGCCGTAGGGCGCCTTCGACTTCTCCTGGCGGAAGCCGTCCAGGTGCTCCTCGCTGAGCCGGTCCAGCATGAAGGCGCGGGCGTAGATGCCCGGCGAGGCGTGACCCTGGAAGAAGACCTGGTCGCCGCCGTCGCCCTCGTCCTTGCCGCGGAAGAAGTGGTTGAAGCCGACGTCGTAGAGGGAGGCGGAGGACGCGAACGTGGCGATGTGGCCGCCGACGCCGATGCCGGGCCGCTGGGCCCTGGACACCATCACGGCCGCGTTCCAGCGGGTCGCGTTGAGGATCTTCCGCTCGATCTCCTCGTTGCCCGGGAAGAACGGCTCGCTCTTGGTCGGGATGGTGTTCACGTAATCCGTGCTGCGCATCTCCGGCACGGCCACGCGCTTCTCGCGGGCCCGCTCGATCAGCCGCAGCATCAGGTACCGGGCGCGCTCACGGCCGCGCTCGTCGACGGCGGCGTCGAGCGAGTCGAGCCACTCCTGCGTCTCTTCGGGGTCGAAGTCAGGAACCTGACTCGGAAGGCCGCCAATGATGATCGGGTTGCGATCGGATGCGGAAGCCACGCTGTTCCTTACCTGTCGGAGGGCCGTGCGGGGGCCGCTGCTTCGCTGGAGTCGCTGGGCGATGTCGCTGGGCTGCGCCGCCACCCATGGTCTACCTCGGGGCCGTAAACGTCATCTCTACCGAGCGGTAACCCGAGCGGGAGCTCGGCTCTGTGACGTATGGGGTGAATACATTCGAGTCTCGTACCCACAGACGATTCCCAAACGCCCAAACAGGGCAGAAAGGTGTGGTGTACGTCACCTCGGAGCATGATGGTGTGCCTGGAGTTGCGGTGACACGGCCAGGATCGTCACCGTTTCGGCGGTCTGAACGGCCGGGTACTTGCGCGATCCGTCCCGCCCGTGTGGACTACGGCCAATGCTTCGCGCACGCGCGTGGCTGAGACATTCCCAAAACATGATCAGGAGGCAACCCGTGAGCGCGACCGCGGACCACGCGGAGGAGCGGACGAACCCTGCCGCCAGGCTGGGGTTCCAGCCCGGGCAGGTGGTCCAGGAGATCGGCTACGACGACGACGTGGACCAGGAACTCCGCGAGGCCATCGAAGGCATTGTGGAGAGCGACCTGGTGGACGAGGACTACGACGACGTGGCCGACGCCGTTGTGCTGTGGTTCCGTGACGACGACGGCGACCTGACGGACTCGCTGGTCGATGCCACCACGTACATCGAAGAGGGCGGCGCGATCCTGCTGCTCACGCCGAAGACCGGCCGTTCGGGCTATGTGGAGCCGAGCGACATCTCGGAGGCCGCCACCACGGCGGGTCTGACGGCGTCCAAGAGCGTCAGCGTCGGAAAGGACTGGAGCGGCAGCCGGCTGGCCACGCCGAAGGCCGCCAAGTCCAAGCGTTAGTCGTTGGACGGGGCGGGCCGACAGCCGTCGGCCCGCCCATCGGCCTGTCCCCGTGCCTGCGTAGGGTGGTCCCCACCCGAGAAGCCGCACGAAGGGACACCCACCACGATGGCGATCCAGGCCGGCGAGAAGGCCCCCGACTTCGAGCTCAAGGACAACCACGGCGCGAGCGTGAGGCTGTCCGACTTCCGCGGCGAGAAGAACGTCGTGCTGCTCTTCTACCCCTTCGCCTTCACCGGCGTGTGCACGGGCGAGCTGTGCGAGCTGCGTGACAACCTGCCGCAGTTCTCCGACCGCGACACCCAGCTGCTCGCCGTCTCCAACGACTCCATCCACACCCTGCGCGTCTTCGCCGAGCAGGAGGGTCTGGAGTACCCGCTGCTGTCGGACTTCTGGCCGCACGGCAACGTCTCGCGGGCCTACGGCGTCTTCGACGAGGACAAGGGCTGCGCCGTGCGCGGCACCTTCGTCATCGACAAGGAGGGCGTCGTGCGGTGGACCGTCGTCAACGGCCTGCCGGACGCGCGCGACCTGAACGACTACGTGAAGGCGCTCGACTCCCTGTGACGCCGGTCGGGCGGCATGCGCCCGACACCCGCTGAATTCCCGGCTTCAGGGCCTGGGTGGTGCGGGAACCCGTCACTAGGATCGACTCGTTGATCCGACATCCGAGCACAACGGGGCATCCCGCCCCAGAACACCAATGGAGGACTCGTGGGAGTCAGCCTCAGCAAGGGCGGCAACGTATCGCTTAGCAAGGAGGCGCCGGGCCTGACCGCGGTCATCATCGGTCTGGGGTGGGACATCCGCACCACGACCGGCACGGACTTCGACCTGGACGCCAGCGCGCTGCTGCTGAACAACTCCGGCAAGGTCGGCAACGACCAGCACTTCATCTTCTTCAACAACCTCAAGACGCCGGACGGCTCCGTCGAGCACACCGGCGACAACCTCACCGGTGAGGGCGAGGGCGACGACGAGCAGATCAAGGTCGACCTCGCCGGCGTCCCGGCCGACGTGGAGAAGATCGTCTTCCCGGTCTCGATCTACGACGCCGAGACCCGCCAGCAGTCCTTCGGCCAGGTGCGCAACGCGTTCATCCGCGTCGTGAACCAGGCCGGCGGCACCGAGATCGCCCGGTACGACCTGAGCGAGGACGCCTCCACCGAGACCGCCATGGTCTTCGGTGAGCTCTACCGGCACGGCGCGGAGTGGAAGTTCCGCGCCATCGGCCAGGGCTACGCCTCGGGCCTGCGCGGCATCGCGCAGGAC
>NZ_JBSHKH010000093.1:0-33479 GCF_053643595.1 Streptomyces sp. NPDC055506
CCCCTGTCCACAGCGCACCGCGGGCCTTCGCCCCCCGTCAGCGAGTACCGACCGCCGCGCGCACGGCCCGCCGGGCCAGCTGGCAGTCGTCGTGCAGCCGCCGCAGCAGCAGGCGCTGCTCCTCGCCGGACGGCGCAGCACCAGGGTGGGCAGGGCCCGGTGCCGCCGGGGCCGCGTCGTGCATCGAACGCTGCACGGCCGTTTCGTACGTACGGATCTCACGGGTCAGCACCAGCATCAGGTTCACCAGGAAGGCGTCCCTGGACGCAGGGCCCGCCGACTGGGCGATCTGACTGATCTGGCGACGGGCCACCGGTGCGTCCCCTAGCACCGACCACAGCGTCGCCAGGTCGTAGCCCGGCAGGTACCACCCCGCGTGCTCCCAGTCCACCAGCACTGGACCGGCTGGTGACAGGAGGATGTTCGACAGCAGTGCGTCGCCGTGGCAGAACTGGCCCATTCCCTGCCGCCCGGCCGCCTGCGCGATGCCGTGCAGCAGCTTCTGCAGATCGCCCAGGTCCCGGTCGGTGAGCAGGCCCAGCTCGTGGTACCGCGAGATCCGTGCCGCGTAGTCGAGCGGGGCGTCGAACGTGCCCGCCGGCGGCCGCCAGGCGTTCAGCCGGCAGATCGCGCCCAGCGCGGCTCTGATGTCCGCCCGTGGCGGAGCCTCGGCCGGATGCCGCTGGAGCGCCGCCACCCGCCCGGGCATCCGCTCGATCACCAGTGTGCAGTTGTCCGGGTCCGCCGCGATCAGTCTCGGCACCCGCACGGGAGGGCGGTGCCGGACGAACGAGCGGTACGCCGCTATCTCGTGGTGGATCCGCTCGGACCAGGCGGGGGAGTGGTCCAGTAAACACTTGGCGACAGCCGTGTTGCGACCGGTCGTACCGACCAGGAGTACCGACCGGCCGTTGCGGCGCAGCACCTGCACCGGGGCGAACTCCGGGCAGATGCGGTGCACCGACGCGATGGCGGTGCGCAGCTGCGCGCCCTGAGGGCCGGACAAGTCGAGTCTTCCGCTGAGCGGTTGGGTTCCGAGAACCGCGCCGCGCCGTGCCCTGCCCGCACCGAGCACGGGGGCCGCCGGCCGCGCGGGGGCGAGGTAGGGGCCACTGTCCGCGGGACGCGGGTGCAGCGACCGGGGCGGTGCGGACACGGAGGACGATGCTGCGTACATGGGCGAGACAGATCCCTTCGTGTGCCTGCGACGACAGCGCACCACCCGGCCCGGACCCCCGGGTGCATCCTGGGGAATGTCCCTGCGGCGACCGGGTCGGGGTGGCGCGTTCCTACCTGACACCGGATGCCCGGTGGCACACCATCTGGCGAACCCTGGCGAACCCTGGCGAATAGTCGCCCGGCAAGTCTCCCCGGGCTACTGTCAACTCAGCCGAGTACCTGGGGGCTTGATGTGAGCGGACAACCCAACACCCGTCTCTCGGACCTGTTCGGCCTGGCCGGCTGGTCGAAGGGCGAACTCGCGAGGCTGGTCAACCGGCAGGCGGCGGCCATGGGCCACCCCCAGCTCTCGACCGACACCTCCCGGGTGCGGCGTTGGATCGACACGGGAGAGATCCCGCGCGATCCGGTGCCGCGGGTGCTGGCGGTTCTGTTCACCGAGCGTCTCGGCCGTGTCGTGACCATCGAGGACCTCGGTCTGGTCCGGCACGGGCGTGCGGGGAAACGGCAGGGCGGCGGGAGCGCGGAGCCTCCCGACGGCGTGCCGTGGGCGCCCGAGCGGACCGCCGCGGTCCTCACCGAATTCACGGGAATGGACCTCATGCTCAACCGACGCGGCTTGGTGGGCGCGGGCGCCGCGCTCGCCGCGGGATCCGCACTCAGCAGCGCCATGTACGACTGGCT
The DNA here is from genome assembly GCF_053643595.1 of Streptomyces sp. NPDC055506. Classification (NCBI taxonomy): domain Bacteria; kingdom Bacillati; phylum Actinomycetota; class Actinomycetes; order Kitasatosporales; family Streptomycetaceae; genus Streptomyces; species Streptomyces sp. NPDC055506. Next base: position 1,864 of record NZ_JBSHKH010000093.1, read on the forward strand.
GCACACCGACCCTGCCCTGGCTGTCGACGCTCCCGACCTCGATCCGTCCCTGCACGCCGACCCCGCTGGGTTCGACCGTTACGAGGCCGCCCCCATCGGGTCGCAGGAGATCGAGGAACTGGAGCGCTCGGTCGAGGTGTTCCGCGCCTGGGACGCCGCCCGCGGCGGCGGGCTCCAGCGCAAGGCCGTGGTGGGCCAGCTCAACGAGGTGGGCGGCATGCTCGCCTACCGCCACCCACCCCATCTCCAGCGGCGCCTGTGGGGCGTCGCCGCCAACCTGGCCGTCCTCGCGGGCTGGATGTCGCACGACGTCGGCCTGGAACCCACGGCCCAGAAGTACTTCGTCATCGCCGCGCACGCGGCCCGGGAGGGCGGGGACCGGCCCCGCGCGGGCGAGGCGCTCTCCCGTGCGGCCCGCCAGATGGTCCATCTGGGCAAGCCGGACGAGGCCCTGGACCTGATGAGGCTCGCCACCTCCGGCTCGGGCGACGACGTGCTGCCCCGCACCCGGGCGATGCTCTGCACCATCGAGGCCTGGGCACAGGCCGCCATGGGCAAGGGCCAGGCCATGCGCCGCACACTCGGGCAGGCGGAGGACCTGTTCGTCTCCGACAAGGCCGACGTACCACCGCCGGACTGGATGCAGACCTTCAAGGAGGAGGACCTCTACGGCATGCAGGCCCTTGCCTACCGCACGCTCGCCGAGTTCGAGCCGGGTGCGTCCGCGCATGCCCAGCACTACGCGGAGAAGGCGCTGGCCCTGCGGATCGACGGCCGGCAGCGGTCGAAGATCTTCGACTATCTGTCGATGGCGTCGGCCTGCTTCATCGCGGACGACCCCGAACAGGCGGACCGGTACGCGCGGTTGGCCCTGGTGTCCATGGGATCGAACTCCTCCCACCGCACCTGGGACCGGCTGCGCGAGATGTACCGGCTCACCGCCGAGTACGCCGGATATCCGAGGATCCAGGAGCTGCGGGAGGAGATCAAGCTCGCCCTGCCGAAGACGAAGGGCAGGGGCGGCAACAGCGCGCGGGCCTGAGCTTCCTATGCCGTGACCTTGGCGACGAGCACACAGGCGTTGTCCTCGCGCGCGCTCTCGCCGAATTCCTGGACGACCGTCGTTATGCAGTCCTCCGCGGTGCGGTTCCCGGTCAGTCGCGGGGCCAGATCGAGGAGGAGGTTCACGGCCGCCGCTCCGGTGTGCCCGGGTACCAGCCCGTCGGTGTGCAGGAGCAGCAGGTCGCCCACCTCGAGGGTCTCCTCGGCCTGTCCGTAGACGGCGCCCGAGGTGGCGCCGAGCAGGACGCCGTCCGGTGTGTCCAGTACGCGCCCCGTCCCGTCGCGGAACAGCAGCGGGGCGGGGTGCCCGGCCTGCGCCCACACCAGGGTGCGGGTCCCGGGCCGGTAGCGGCAGCAGACGGCGCTGCCGAGGGCGGGTTGCACGGTGGCGTCGAGTAACTGGTTCAGCCAGGCCATCAGTTGTCCCGGCGGGGCGCCGGCCATCGCCATGCCGCGTACGGCGCCGAGCAGCATGGTCATGTCCGAGGCGACACCGACTCCGTGTCCGGTGAGGTCGCCGACGCTCAGGAGCGTTTCGCCGTCGGTCAGTTCGAGCGCGTCGTACCAGTCGCCGCCGATCAGCGTGTTCGTGGACGCCGGCAGGTGGTGGGCGGCGAGGTCGAGGGTCCCCGGGCTCCGGTGCGGGAGCCGCAGGGAGCCGCGCCACGGCGGGAGCACGGCCTCCTGCAACTCGACCGCGAGCCGGTGTTCGGTCCGCGCGGCATGCCCTTGGTGGAGCGAGTCACGGGTCTCGCTGACCACCCGCTGGCTGCGGCGCAGTTCGCTGACGTCCCGCAGCACGGCCCACATCGAGGCGGTGCTGCCGTCAGTGCCGAGCACCGGTTCGCCCATCATGTGCACGGTCCGGACGTCACCGTCCCGGCGTGCGATGCGGAACTCGCCGTCGATGGGCCGGGCGTCGACGAGGCAGTTCGTGACCATCGCCGTCAGCTTCGGCCGGTCCTCGTCGAGGACCAGGGACGGCATCTCGTCGAGGGTGAGCGGCGGGGCGTCGGGGTCGCGGCCCAGGATCTGGTAGAGCTCCCCGGACCAACTGGCCTCGTCCGTCAGCAGGTTCCATTCGGCGCTGCCGACCCGGCTGAGCAGCGAGCCCTGTGGGGGCATGTCGGGTTCCAGGGGGGCCGCCGCGGGCGGCGGGCCGTCCCGCAGCTGGGCCAGATGCTCGTCGAGGTCGTTGAGCTGGTGCAGGGCCAGGTCGTACAGGGCGCGCTGCCAGCGACCCCGCGGGTGGTCCGATCCGTCCCCCTCGGCGTCGCGCCGCACCGCGTCCATGTCGCCCTTGAGACGCCGCGTCTGCGATATCAGCGCGTCGACCGAGCCGCGTCCGGGCGGCTGGGCGGCTGGGCGGTCCGCGGAGAGGTGGGACGGCATGACGCACTCCGATGCGGGGACGGTACGACCAGGGCGGACGGAGGGACCGTTACGACTGTCGCACAGCCCGCGACGCCCTGTAAGGGATTCGGCAACACACGATACGGTGGTGCTTCTGGCATATGCCACAGTCTCGCGGAGTTACTCCGGGGTAGGCGTGAAGTGTGTCGTTCGAAAGCCCAAGTCGTAGGTTACACAGGGTATTTGGCGACCCATGGGTAACCTCGCACCTCGGTGCCGCGCGTGTTCGACGGCCCTGTGTTCGAGCTCTTCAGTACCGCAGCACCCCGGCGATGCCGTCCGCCTCACCGAGCGCGCCGTCCGGAACGAAGCGGACGTCGGCGCCCGTCTCCAGGCACTGCTCGACGATCTCGTCCACGATGTCCTCGCGGGAGTCGAGGTCACCGCTCTCGGTGAGGATCAGATGATCCCCGGCGTCGCGGACCGTCACGCGGTAGTTCTCCTCGACGGCCAGCAGCCGGACGCGGCCGTCCCGGGCGCTCTGCCACAGCTCGTCGACTCCGGCGGCGAACTCCCGCCGCCCGCGGGCCGTTTCGAGGGCGCGGCTCACGGCGTCCGTGCTCCGGCGGGCCTCCGCCTCGATCACCGGCCGCATGGCCTGCCACACGGTGTCGGGGTTCCCGTGGGCGAGGCCGCCGTGCGGAACGTGCACAGCGCCCCTGGCGGTGGTGCCGGCCTCGTCGATCAGCGAGAGGGCGGCCGGCTCACCGGTGACGTACAGCCGTCGCGGGTGGTCGCGCAGGACGGCGTTCATCGCGGTGTCGGCCTCGCGGAGAAACTGGCGGGTGCGTTCCTCCCGGAAGGCGCTCGGCGTGTCACCGATCCGCTGCAGCCGTTCCGGGTCGAAGTTCTCCACGCGCCTGGTCAGCGGGAAGCCCCCGAGGCGCGCCTCGACGACCCGGTCGGCACCGCCGTTCCACAGCGTGACGCGGTCCGCTGCGAGCGACAGCACCCAGAACGGCCGCCCGGCCGTCTGGGCGGAGACCAGGTTCCGGGTGAGGAAGGTGTCCGAGAGCACCACGCGTTCGGGCACGGACCGGGAGAGCGACCACACCTGGTGCTCACCGGGGGCCGCGAAGATCACCAGGCCGTCCTCGGCGTGCGTGAGATCGACCTCGGACAGGGCCCGGTCGAGGTGCCGGCCGACCTCGGCCCGGCGTTCCCGGGTGACGGCGGGATCGACCTCCAGTTGCCTCTTGGCCTCGGCCACGACATTGCGCAGCCGGACCTGGTCCTGGGCGTTGTAGGGCTCGCGCCGGTGGGTCGGCGTCAGCACGGAGACCGCGGGGTAAGGGCGCGGGCGCCGCAGCTCGGCAAGGGTCGCGGGACTCAGAACGTGCTCCATGACAGCACGATAGAGCCGATTCGCGATTGAGGCATTTGGGGCAATCGGTTCGCCGGTTCGAGTGGGGAGCGGCGAGTCACTCGGTGTCGTGGTCGGAGCCGCAGGAGCTGCCGTCCGGCGGGAGGGTGCCGTACAGCAGGAAGGCGTCGACCTTGGCGTGCACGCACTTGGAGGACCCGTAGCCGGTGTGGCCCTCGCCGCGGTTGTCGAGCACCACGGCCGACGAGCCGAGCCGCTCGGCCGTCTCCACCGTCCAGCGGTACGGCGTGGCGGGGTCGCCCCGGGTTCCGACGAGCAGCATCCTCGGCGTGTCGACGTCCTTGACCTCGTCACGGATGAAGTCGGTGCCCTTGGGGCGGCCGTAGCACAGCAGCACCTGGGTGAGCCGGTTCCGGCCGAAGACCGGTGACGCCTGCTCGTAGCGGGCGCGCAGCCGGCCGAGGTCCTTGGTGACCTGCGCGGCGGCGGGGCGGTCGGGATCGTCCGCGCAATTGATCGCCATCAGCGCCGCCGGCAGGTTGTCCAGAGGTACGTCATCCGGGTCGACGAGCCCGCGGTGCTTGCCCCGCAGCGGCGGGAGCGTGACGCCTCCGGACGCGAAGGCCTCCAGGCCGCGCGTGTCGCCCTCCTCGAGCAGCTGGGCTATCGCCCGCTGCAGCAAGGGCCACAGCTCCCTGCTGTAGAGGCCCTGACTGAGCGCGCCCGCGAAGTCCTGGCCGGAGAACGCCTCGCCGAAGTCCGTCGGCACCGGGTCCTCGTCGAGCGACCGGACCACCTGTACGACGTGTTCCCTGGCCTTTCGCGGATCCTGCCCGAACGGGCAGGCGATGTCCTCCGTGCACCAGGTCAGGAAGTTCTCCAGCGCGGTCTGCAGTCCCCGGGCGCTCGCCATGCCCTGCTCGGACAGCGGCTCGGTCAGCGTGTCCACGCCGTCCAGCGCCACCCTGCCGACCTTCTCGGGGAACCGGGCCGAGTACACCGCCCCGAGCCGGCTGCCGTACGAGAAGCCCAGGTAGTTGAGCTTGTCGTCGCCGAGCGCGTCGCGCATGACGTCCAGGTCGCGGGCGGCGTTCACCGTGCCCATGTGGCGCAGAACGGGTCCCGAGTGCTCGGTGCACTCGGCCGCCGCCGCGCGCAGCTTCTCGAGCACGGCCTGCGGATCGGCGACCTCGGCGTTCCCGTCTGTCGCGTCCAGTGCGCCGCTGGCGGCGTTTCCGCAGCTCACCGGTGCGGAGCGGCCGACGCCGCGAGGGTCGAAGCCGACGACGTCGTAGCCGTTCGTCAGGCCCATGAAGTGTTTGCCGCCGAGGGCGAGTTGGGCCACGCCCGGGACGCCCGGGCCACCGAAGTTCAGCAGCACCGAGCCCCGGGACTTGCCCGTGGCCCGGTAGCGGGCCACGGCGAGATCGAGAGTGCCCTTCTCGGGCCTGGCGTAGTCGAGCGGGACGGTGACCTTGCCGCACTGCAGGTCCTTGGGCATGTCCATGCCCTCGCACGCCGACCACTTGACCTTCTGGTCGTAGAAGCGCGCCAGACCGGGCGGGGGGTCGTCGGCCGCCGGCAGGCCCGCGCCCAGCAGGGCCAGACCGGCAACGCCGGTGACCGCGCAGTGCCGGATCGAGAGGTGCGTGGACAGCTTGGCCAGCATCAATGCCTCCAGGGGCGCCCCACAGCGGACCGGGAACCGGCGCCCTCGCTCACCATAAGCGGGCCCCGGATGTGCCGCCTCCGGGCGGGTGCGGCGGCTCGAAGTGCCCCGGAGTGCGCTGCTCCGTGCCGCATACGAAGGGCTTTACCGCTAGTTCGACAACCGGGCCGCTCGATGGAGTGAAAGGCCGATAAGCCATAACTCGGATCGTGCGCCCCGCGTTCTATCCCGTGCGGGTGAGTGCCCGCGACGATGTCTGGAAGGCAGGGAACCTATGAGACGGGTTACCCGAAACGGTGTGATCGCCGTCGCCGCCGCCTCGGGCGCGATGGCCATGGCCGTACCCGCGTACGCGGACTCCGCGGCGGACGGATCGGCGGCCGGTTCGCCCGGGGTGGTCTCCGGCAACACCGTTCAGCTGCCGGTGCATGTCCCGGTGAACGTGTGCGGGAACACGGTGAACGTGGTGGGGATCCTGAACCCCGCCACGGGCAACAGCTGCGCGAACAAGGGCGACGGGCGGGCGGGCCGGCCGGGCAAGCCCGGCGGTGCGGTCGCCGAGAGCAGCGGAAAGGATTCGCCGGGCGTGGTCTCCGGCAACGGCGTACAGCTGCCGGTCGATGTCCCGGTCAACGTCACCGGCAACAGCGTGAACGTGGTCGGCATCGGCAACGCGGCGACCGGCAACGAGTCCGCGAACACCCCCGGAGGCCGGCCGGTCCGCCCCCACCACCCACCGAAGCCGGCGGCCCCGAAGCCGTCCGTCCCGCCCCGGGCGCACCCCGCCCCCGCCCCTGCCCCGCACTCCGCGCCGCAGGCCACGGGGGCCCTCGCCCACACAGGCTCGGACCACACCCTGCCGGCCGTCGCGGCGAGCGCGGCGCTGGTGCTCGGGGGAGTGGTGCTGCGCCGCCGATTCCGCCCGGCGCCGGACGGCTCGCAGCGCCGCTGACGCGGCGGAGCCCCGGCGGTCTCTCGGCGCGCTGATACGCGACTCCACTCCCGTGCCCGGAAACGGCGGAGCCCTCGCGGCCCGGACAGTCCGGTGACAGGCGACACCGGACTGTCCGGGCCCGGGAGCCGGGGCATCCGGGTGGCGTTGCCGAGTGGTGGCACGTCGTGGCGCTCTCGTGTGGGAAGCCGCGCAGCGTTCGCGGTTCCCGCGGACGGAGGTATGCGGTGGGGCCGGGGCTGTGCGGTGCCCGCGGCGTCGCCGGACTGGGCGGTGCCCGCGGCGTCGCCGGACTGGGCGGTGCCCGCGGCGTCGCCTGGGCGGTGGCACGCGACAATGCTCCGGGCCCGGAGCGGAGCGGCGACGCCCCGGGTTCGCCGGACCCGTGCTGGTGGCCGCGGTCCGGCGGGTGGTCGGGCGCATCGGCGTCGCCAGGGCGCCGACGGCGGCATATCGGGTCGCCGGACGGGCAGATGTCGCAGGCGGCGGTGCCCAGTATGCGCAGTCGAGGGCCCATGCGGGCGTCGGCGGTCGGCGGACTCGTGTCGTCAGAGCGGCTCCGCCACCCCCGTGAGCAGCACCACCCCGGAGTCGCCGTGGTCAGGGAGGGTGCGGTCGGTGTCGATGTGGGTGACGTCCAGGTCGCGGGTCAGAGGGGTGAAGACCTCGGTGACCGTCGTCGGGTTCACCGGGCAGCCCGGCCAGCGGGACGCCGGGCCGATGCGGTAGGTCGGCAGGTTCTCCATGAAGGCGGCGACCAGGTGACCGCCGGGCGTGACCGTGCGGACGAAGGTGCGGCAGAAGTCGGCGAACTCGGCGAAGTCCTCCGTGGCGCCCTCGGCGACGAAGTGCATGGAGGCGAGTCCGTAGAAGCCGGGCGGCAGGGTCCGGACGTCGGCGTGGACGACGTTCACCCCAGCCAGTGCCCCGGCCAGGGTCGCCGGCACGTCGGGGTTGAGCTCCCGGCACAGCGCGTGGAAGGGGAGCCAGCTCGCGTCGAGGCGGTGACAGATCTGCTCCTGGAGATAGGCGACGCTGCTCGCCCCCGCCTCCACGGCGTCGATTCTGCGGCACGCGGCGGACGCGAGGATCAGCGGATAGAGGTTGGGGCCCGCCCCGAACTCCACCGAGCGGTCGATGCCGCCGGGCGGGAAGCGCCGGTAGAAGGCGCTGTGGTGCCTGATGATCGCCGCGTCCGAAGGATGCACCTCGCGGTAGTTCTCCGCGAGGTAGTCCGCGACCGGCCAGCGATCCCAGTCCACGTCGTCGTTGTGCGTCGTCATGGCCGTTCAGCCCTTCAGCCGCAGCGGGAAGCGCTCGGACAGCCGGGTCAGGGTCCCGTTGAGGTGATCGATGCCAGTGACGCCCGGGAGACTCCAGTTGAATTCGATCGTAGATTCGCGTATGCGGCCCTGCATCTCGGGCGGGCCGGGGAATCCAGGGGTGGATCAGCCGCGCCCGCGATGGAACCGCACGTGCAAATCCCGGATCCGTTCCGTCAGTTCGGGCACCGGACCGTCCACGATCACACCGGGTGCCACCTCGTGGACGGGGAGTGTCCGCACCGGCGGCGCGGGGACACCCAACTCGCCCAGCCAGGACACGAGTTGCTCGGACGAGGCGACGTAGGCGATGCGTCCCAGACCGACCCAGGCGTGCGCCGCCGCGCACATCGGGCAGTGCTCGCCGGAGGTGTAGACCGTGGCCGCCGCCCGCTCCTCGGGCGTGAGGTGGGCGGCCGACCAGCGGGCCAGCTCGAACTCGGGATGCCGGGTGCGGTCGCCCGAGGCCACGCGGTTGCGGTCCTCGGCGAGCACCGTGCCGTCCCTCCCCACCAGCACCGAACCGAACGGTTCGTCCCCGGCGTCCAGTGCCTCCGCCGCGAGCTCCACGCAGCGGCGCAGGTGAGGCAGTTCCGTGTCCTTCACGACCATGGTGCCGGGCCCTTCCTCGTGACGAAGTGATCAACAGGACTGTACGGCGGGCGGGGCGTACGGCCCCACCGGATATCGCGCCGCCCGGGCGCCCTCGGATGTCACATCCGCACCCGTCCGGTCCGTCGCATGGTCATGACGACGAACCAGAAGCACCAGAGCATCCTCCTCGCCGGCGCGAGCGGTGTCCTCGGCCGGCACATCACCCACGCGCTCACCGAGGCGGGCCACAAGGTCACCGGACTCGGCCGGAGCCGGGACAACGGCATCCGCGCCGACCTCATGGACCGCGACGCGCTGCTGCACGCCGTCGACGGACACCACTTCGACACCGTGATCCACGCCGCGACCGCCCTGCGCAAGCCCCCGATGCGCGACCGCGACATGGACGCCACCGACGCGCTGCGCACCCAGGGCACGGCCCACCTCGTCGAGGCCGCCCGCGTCACCGGTGCCCGCCGCTTCGTCGCGGAGTCGATCGTCTTCGGCTACGGCTACGGGGATCACGGCGACCGCCCGCTCACCGAGGACGACCCCTTCGGCCCGCTCGGCAGGACGCCGCCGCTGGAGCAGCACATCGCCGCCATGCGGACCAAGGAGCGGCTCACCTTCGAGTCGGAGGCACTGGAGGGCGTCGCGCTCCGCTTCGGCCTGTTCTACGGCCCCGGCGGCACCGACACCCTGCTGCCGCTGCTGCGCCGACGGCAGTTGCCGATGCCCGGCGACCACGGCCGGGTGCTGCCGTGGGTGGAGCTCACCGACGCCGCCCGCGCGGTGGCCGCCGCCGTGGAGCGCGGCCGGCCGGGGCAGGCGTACAACATCGCGGACCGGACGCCGCTCGGCTTCCGTGCCCACATCGAGAGCGTGGCCGAGACGTTCGGACTGCCGAAGCCGATGACCGTGCCGCTGTGGCTGATGAAGCCCATGTCGTACGCGCACACCGTGATGGCCTCGCGGCTGCGGGTGTCCTGCGCCAAGGCGGAACGCGAACTGGGCTGGACTCCGCGCTACGCGTCCAGCGGCGAGGGGCTCGCCGCGATGCGGTCGGCGGGCCGTTGAGGCCGGGGGAGTACCGGCTGGGTCCGGCTCCGGCGTGCCGGGCCGTCGGGCCGCGGCACACCGGAGGCCAGGTGACTCCTGGCGTGACTTCTGGTGTCGCGCACGTACTGTCGATACGCCATCGTTCGCTACGCCGTCAGCGGCCTGCCTTCGAACGGTCCAGCGCGGCGACGCCGAGCGCGGCGAGACCGATCTGGATGAGCCATTCGACCCAGTCGACACCCTTGGTGTCGGCCACACCGAACGCGCCGGCCAGCGCGGAGCCGATCAGCGCGGCGATGATGCCGACGACGATCGTCCACAGAATTCCGATGCGCTGACGGCCCGGGACCACGAGCCGGCCCAGGACGCCGATGACGATGCCGATCACGATGGCGCTGATGATGCCGTCGACTTCCATCTCCGCCCCTTCTCCTCAGGACCCCCGCTGCAATGCGTCTGCCCGCTGGCGGCCGGGACACTCCGGGTCCCGCGCCGCGGGCCCCTCGCGTCGCGGGTGCGGACGCGAAAGGGCCGGTCCGGGAGCGCGGACCGGCCTTCGTTTCCCTTCCGGCGGGGGCTACGGCCTCGGGGAGGCCTTCGCCGCCGTGCCGGCGCACACCAGGCCAAGGATCACGGCCAGTGTACCGATGATGATGTTGTTCCACACGACCCCGGCGTCCGGGCTCTCGCCGACGATCCACGGCGAGATGATCATCCACACCCCGAGGGCGCACATGGCCCAGCTCAGCCCGTACATACGCTCCGGAGCACGAGTGAACCCGAGCGCCAGCAGACCGATCGCGATCCCCATGATCAGGTTGTGGGTCACGAGTGGCGGCTGGCTGGTCGTGTAATGGACTATCCACGGGGAGGCCGCGCAGTACAGACCCAGCAGGAACACCGGTCCGTCCACGAGCGCCACATCGCGTCCACCGAGCATGCGGGCGTACCGATCCCGCATCTCGGAGGCATCAGGGTGGCTGGTGATGTCACCTCTGGTGGGCGAGACGTTGGCCATGACTCGTCTCCTTCGTCTTACAGGGCGACCGCGTCTGGTGGGGTATGCGGTAAGCGCCGCGTAAGCACATTCTGCTCTTATTTTTCCTTTATGTGTAGGGGATGTGCGGGGGTGTGGGCTCCTACCGGGCGGTACATGTCCGGGCGGATCGCGGGCAACCGGAGGGATACGGCAGTGACCGATCGACGTCGCCCGGCGGGCGGCGCGGGACAGCGGAGGGCAGCGGACATGTCTACGGCGATCAGCGCGAAGGTGTTGGAGCGGTTCCCGGCGGGAGCCCCGCGCGGATCGTGGCCGGCGGAGGAGTACGCGGCACGCTGCCGCGCCGAGGGCGAGCCCGCCACCGTCGTGATGGACCTGGAGTCGGACGCCTTCCTCGTGGTGGTTCCGTCGGACGACGAGGCCTGAATCCGGCCGGAATCCGGGGTCCGGGATACGAGATGAGCCGCGCGTTCCTTGACGGTCCTCGTCCCCCGCTGCGACGATCCATGGCATGACCATGCGACTGGATCTCACGCGGCGACGCCACGTCGACCTCGCACGCGTATCCAGCGCTTCCTGTCGCGCAGCAGCCTGAGCGTTCCCGCTCGCAGCTTCCCCGCACGCCTGAATTGTCGCTCCGTCACGTCCTTCGAACACCGCGGGACGGCAGGACGCGACTGGTCATGGCGTCCTCCCAAACGGCTCTGCCGCGCGCAGTCGCGCCTTCTCCCCGGAAAGAGAATCCATGGCCACCGTCCTGTCCGTCTCCGGCAGCCCCTCCGCCTCCTCCCGCACCAGCCGACTGCTGCGCCACCTGGACGAGCGGCTGGCCGCCCAGGGCCATGACGTCATCCCGCTCGACGTCCGCACCATCCCCGCCGAGGCCCTGCTCGGCGCGGACTTCCGGCACCCCGCGATCGTCGAGGCCACCGAACTGTTCGCGCGTGCCGACGGTGTCGTCGTCGGCACCCCCGTCTACAAGGCCTCCTACTCCGGTGTCCTCAAGGCCCTGCTGGACCTGCTCCCGCAGTACGCCCTCACCGGCAAGACCGTGCTGCCGCTCGCCACGGGTGGCAGCATCGCCCATGTCCTGGCCATCGACTACGCGCTGCGCCCGGTGCTCACCTCCATGGGCGCGGCCCACACCGTGCAGGGCTGGTTCACCCTCGACAAGGACCTCACCGTGCGGGACGACGGCACCCTGACCGTCGCGCCGGCCGCCGCCGAGGCACTCACCCAGGTGGTGGATCAGTTCTCCGCGGCGCTCGGCCGCACCCCGCTGCTGACCGTGGTCGGTTGACGTCTCCGACTCTCCAAAGATCAACCCTGGAGCCCGACTTCGGCGTCATCCGCACCGAGGGGCAGGCCTTGCCCCTCGGTGACCAGGAGGCATACACGCATGAAGCAGCGGGCCGCACGCACCGTCTCATTGGCTCTGGCCGTGGCATTGTCCGCCGGAGCGGCGGCCCTCGCCCCGTCCGCACAGGCGGCACCATCCGGGCCCGGCCACGAGGCGACCCGAACCGCACTGCGGAATCTGGTCGAGAAGGGCGGGCTCCCCGGCGTGGCGGCCGAGGTCCGTGACGGCAAGGAGAGGTGGTCGGCCGTGTCCGGTCACTCGGACACCGGCACCGGCCGCGAGCGTTCGCCCGCCGACCACTTCCGCGGCGCCAGCATCACCAAGACGTTCGTCGCGACCGTCCTGCTCCAGCTGGAGGCAGAAGGAAGACTGAGCCTGGACGACACCGTCGAATCGTGGCTGCCCGGCCTCGTGCGGGGCAACGGCTACGACGGAAACGGGATCACCCTGCGCCGGCTCCTCAACCACACCAGCGGCATCGCCAACTACACCGACGACCCCGCGTTCAACCACGGCGCCGCCGGTCCCGGCTTCCCGGACCACCGGTACGACACGCACACGCCCGAGGAACTCGTGGCGATCGCGCTGAAGTACCCGCCGCTGCCCGACCCGGAGACGGCGCCGGTGTACTCGAACACCAACTTCGTCATCGCCGGGATGGTCATCGAGAAGGCGACGGGCCGCTCGTACGAGCAGGAGATCACCCGGCGCCTCATCCGGCCGCTGAAGCTGCGCGGGACGTCCTTCCCCGGGACGTCACCGAAGATGCCGAAGCCGCACCCCGTCGCCTACTCCCGGCTCCACGAGGAGGCGCCGGACGCCGAGATCCATGACGCCACCGAACAGAACATGACCTGGCTGGGCGCGGCCGGCGACGTCATCTCCACCAGCGGCGACCTCAACCGCTTCCAACGAGCCCTGATGAAGGGCGAGTTGCTGCCACCTGCCCAGATGAAGGAGATGCTCGACGAGGTTCCGTCGGGGGAGGGGCTGGGGTTCGGGCTCGGGGTCGAGTTCGCGGAGCTGTCCTGCGGTGTGAAGGTGGTGGGCAAGTCCGGCCGTACCAACGGCTCCCTGTCCGCGATGGTGGGCACACGGGACGGCAGGCACCAGCTGACGTTCAACATCAACGGTGACTGGCTCCAGAACGGATCGCTCTACGTCGATGTGATCGAAGCGGAGTTCTGCGACAAGGCCCCGTCCCCGACAGGAAGCCCGACCGGAAGCCCGACCGACAAGCCGCTCCTGCCGCAGCTCGGCTAGCCGGACGCCAGTGACCCGAGGTGCGTCCGGCGTGCCTCGGCCGTCTGGCCCTGCACCAGCAGGAACATCCCCTCGCGGGCCAGCCGCTGCGCCCGGCTGTCCAGGGCCATGGACCGGCCGCCCCCGGCCACGACCGCCGCGGTCGTGGCCGCGCGCATGAGGTCGTACGCGCGTGTCTTGACGGCCAGGCGTTCCGGGACGCACTCGTGGGGGACCGGGTGGTCGGCCAGTGTGTAGGCCTCCCGCCGGACCTCGTCGAGCCGGGCCCGCAGCGAGCGGGCCGTCTCCTGGCCGTCCGGGGCATCAGCCACCAGGTCCAGCGCCGCGTACGCCACTCCGAAGACGGCCGGACTGGCGTTGGCGGCCCTGGGCAGGTCGACCAGGGCGAACTCCTGCTGCGGCACACGCAGCACGACGGCCTCGTCCGGCACCCACAGGCCGTCCAGTTCCAGAGAGACCGTACGCGCGGCGGTGAGGGCCGCGAGCCGCATCGGCGCCGACGGAGAGAGACCCGGCTGCGCGCGGGCCTCGGTGAGGACGAACACCACCTCGGCCGCGTCCGTCACACCGGCCAGCAGCATCACATCGTTCAGTCCCCAGCCCGTGAACCAGGGCACCGTTCCCTCGAACCGCCAGCCGCCCCGCTCGGGCGCCGCCCGCACCGGGACACGAGGGAAGGCACGGACATGGGCGAACGCGATACCGGCCATCACCTCGCCGGTCGCCAGCGGACGCAGGAACTTCTCGCGGACGGGCGAGTCATATGTGGCGATCAGCTTCACCGGAGTGTGGTGCTGTGTCTGCACGAACCATGTGGAGCAGCACGCCCCGGCCAGGATCTCCGCGGTCTCCCGCGCCACGCCGACGGGGGCGCCCGCCCCGCCGTACTCCTCCGGCGCGCCCACGCCGAGCAGCCCCGACCGCTTCACGGCCGCGATATGGCTCGCCGGCACACCCTCCTGGTCGACGCGCTCGGCTTGCGGGACGAGGAGATCGTGCGCCAGTCGCTGTGCGCAGGTGACGAGGGGGTGGGGTGTGGTGGTCATGGGAGAAATTCTCCCGGTCGCGCCGCGCGGGGTGTCGATCCGGGGGTGTGTCGTTCGTGTAGGAGGTGCAAGGAGACCCCGACACTCGCATAGCCCCGCGCCATGGAGGCCGTCATGAAGTACTACCTGCTCAGTGTGATGCAGCCGGTCGGCGATCCGCCCGCCCCCGAGGTCCTCGCGGAGATCGGCGAGAACCTCGACGCCTTCCACCAGGAGCTGCGCGAGGCGGGCGCCTGGGTGTTCGCAGGAGGACTGCACGGCCTGGAGTCCGCCACCGTGCTGCGCCCCCGTGACGGCGACGTCCTGATCACCGACGGGCCGTACGCCGAGGGCAAGGAGATGCTCGGCGGCATCTGCCTCGTCAGGGCGCCCGACCTGGACGCCGCCCTGGAGTGGGGGCGCAAGGCGGCCGTGGCCACCATCCTGCCGATCGAGGTGCGCCCCTTCATGGGGGACGCCGGCTGATGGGCGTGGACGTCGAGGCGGTCTTCCGCGCCGAGTACGGCCGCGCGGTCGCCGTCCTGGTCCGCTTCCTCGGCGACATCGACCTCGCCGAGGAAGCGGTCCAGGACGCTTTCACCACGGCAGTGCGGCGCTGGCCGGAGACCGGCGTCCCGCCCAGCCCGGCCGGGTGGATCATCACCACGGCCCGGAACCGGGCCATCGACCGGTTGCGCCGCGAGTCGTCCCGACAGGCCCGGCACGCCGAGGCCGCCCTGCTGCACGACTTCGACGCACCGCCCGAGGAGGGCCCCGTGCGCGACGACCGGCTCCGCCTGATCTTCACCTGCTGCCACCCCGCGCTCTCCCTCCAGGCGCGGGTCGCCCTGACCCTGCGGCTGCTCGGCGGGCTCACCACCGCGCAGATCGCCCGCGCCTTCCTGGTGCCGGAGCCGACGATGGCGCAGCGGCTGGTCCGGGCGAAGGCGAAGATCCGCGACGCCGGGATCCCGTACCGGGTGCCCCGCGACGCCGACCTGCCCGACCGGCTCAGCGGGGTCCTGGCCGTCGTCTACCTGATCTTCAACCAGGGGTACGAGGGCTCGCCCGGCCTGTGCGCCGAAGCCCTGCGGCTCGGCCGCCTTCTGGCCGCGCTCATGCCGGACGAGCCCGAGGCGACGGGCCTGCTCGCGCTGATGCTCCTGGTCGAGGCGCGCCGCGACGCTCGCGAGGACGACCGGGGCGAACTGGTGCCGCTGCCCGAGCAGGACCGGGACCGCTGGGACACTGACCTGATCACCGAGGGGCAGACACTCGTCCGCCGCTGCCTGCGCCGCGACCGGCCCGGGCCCTACCAGATTCAGGCCGCCATCCAGGCCGTGCACAGTGACGCGCCGACCGGCGACACCACCGACTGGGACCAGATCCGACAGCTGTACGACCAGCTCATGGTCCTCGCCCCGAGCCCGGTCGTGGCCCTGAACCGGGCCGTCGCCGTCGCCGAGACCGAGGGCCCCGGGCCTGCCCTCGCCCTGGTGGACGCCCTCGACCTCGCCGGCTACCACGTCCTGCACGCCGTCCGCGCCGACCTGCTGCGCCGCCTGGGCCGCGACACCGAGGCCGTAGCGGCGTACGAGGCGGCCATCGCGCTCGCGGAGAACCCGGCGGAGCGGGCGTTCCTCGACCGCCGCAGAGAGGCGCTCGTACGGCGCCGCCGGGCGGACAGCCCCTTCAGGGACGGACATCCAGCTCCGTGAGCACGTCGAAGTCGAGACCGTCGGCACGGGCCAGATAGATGCGCTGGCGCACATGACTGCCCCTCAGACGCAGCACCCCGCGCGGGCCCGCGTACGACACCGTGCCCGCAGCCGCCCCGACCGACGACACATCCAGCGTCCCGGCCTTCCTCAGCAGCGCGGCCAGCAACAGCACGCCCTCGTAGCAGGATTCGCCGAGGCTGCCGAGGGCGGGTGCCTCGACGCCGTAACGGTCCGCGTACCGCCCGTGGAAGTCGAGGGTGTCGCGGTTGGCCAGCGAGGCGAAGAAGCCGGCCGTGCTGTAGAGGTCCTCGGTGGCCGCCGGGCCGCTCGCCATCAGCATGTTCTCGTCCATCAGCGTGCTCAGCCGCAGACAGCGCGCGTGCAGGCCGTGCGCCGCGAACGCCCGGTTGAAGCGCACCGCGTCGCTGCCGACGAGCAGCATCAGCACCCCGTCGGCGTCGGCGCGCTCGACGCGGCGCAGCACCGGCTCGAAGTCGTCGGTGCCGAGCGGGAGATAGGCCTCGCCCACCACACACCGGCCGGCGGCGCGGGCGTATGCCCGGGCTGCCCGCGCCGTACGCCGGGGCCACACATAGTCATTCCCGACGACGAACCACCGCCGCACCCCGCGCTCGTGCGCCAGCAGGTCCATCGCGGGCCGTAGTTGATCGCGCGGGGTCTCGCTCGTCAGGAACACACCGGCGGTGTCCTCCCCGCCCTCGTACAGCGCCGTGTACACGTACGGGACGCGGTGCGCGATCCTCGGCGCCAGCGCCTGGCGCACCGAGGAGATGTGCCAGCCCGTGACGCCCTGCACGACGCCCAGGTCCACCAGCGCCTCGACCCGGCCTGCGACCTCGTGCGGCGGGCCCGAGCCGTCGACCGGCACCAGCCGCAGCTCCCTGCCGAGCACGCCGCCGCCCCGGTTGACCTCCTCGGCGGCCAGCCGCGCGCACAGCTCGCACGTCGGCCCGAAGATCCCGGCCGGCCCCCGCAGGGGAAACACGAGGGCCACGCCGAGCACGGAGTCGTCGGCCGTGAACCACTCGGGCGCGGGGAGGTCGTGCCGGAACATGGCGTCATGATCCCGGCTCCGTCAGGGGAACTCCAGTGCGTCTCTTACCATGGACGCACCTCTGAGCTAGGAGCGGCATGCCCACCCCAACTCCCCGTCGGTCCGACGACCTGGTGCAGTTGCTGACGCGGGCCGAGCGGCTCGCGGCGGGGCGGCTGCAGGCCGTTCTGGAGGAGGAGGGCTGCTCGCTCGACGCGTGGCGGGTGCTGGCCCTGCTGTCCGACGGCGAGGGGCGCCACATGACGGCGATCGCGGAGGCCGCCTTCCTGCCGCCTCCGACGCTGACCAAGCTGGTCGACCAGCTCGTCGACCAGAATCTGGTGCACCGCCGGGTCGACCCGTTCGACCGCCGCCGCATCCTCGCCCACCTCACCCCGCGCGGCCGCGAGTACTGGCAGCGCGTCGACCGAACGGTCCGGGCCGGCCGGCCCACGCTCGGCGACGCCGACGACGAACTGCTGCGCTCCCTGCTGGACCGACTCGCGGCGGCACTGGCGGAGTCGGCACCCGTGTGAGCCTCCGTCAGCCGCGAACACGGATGACTGGTCTACACCCTTGACTGGTACAGACCAACGCGGTTGAGTGTGCCTTCACAACCCCCCACCACGGCCGCGCCACGCCGTGACCGGCTTCGCCGACGCGTGCGCCAAGGCTCTGCTTCGCCCTGCCCCGCGGGGTGCGGCCGTGCTCCGCAAAGGAGTTGATCCCGTGTCGAGACGCCGTGTGTCCGCCGTCCTGGTCACCCTCGCCCTCGCGGGCACCGCCCCCGTGCTGCTGCCCGCCTCGAACGCCTCCGCGGCCGCGTGCTCCAGCTACCCCAACTGGGTCGCGGGCAAGTCGTACAACGCCGGCGACATCGTCCGCTACACCGACGGCAAGGCGTACATCGCCGAGCACGCCAACCCGGGCTACGACCCGGTCATCAGCACCTGGTACTGGGAGCCGTACGCCTGCGACAGCGGTCCGGGCACGCCCAACGCGCGCTTCGTCGTCACCGAGGCGCAGTTCAACCAGATGTTCCCGAACCGGAATTCCTTCTACACCTACAGCGGCCTCACCGCGGCCCTGAGCGCCTACCCCGGCTTCGCCAACACCGGCAGCGACACGGTGAAGAAGCAGGAGGCCGCTGCCTTCCTCGCCAACGTCAGCCACGAGACCGGCGGTCTGGTGCACGTGGTGGAGCAGAACCAGGCCAACTACCCGCACTACTGCGACTGGAGCCGCCCCTACGGCTGTCCGGCCGGCCAGGCCGCCTACTACGGCCGCGGCCCGATCCAGCTCAGCTGGAACTTCAACTACAAGGCCGCGGGTGACGCGCTCGGCATCGACCTGTTGAACAACCCCTGGCTGGTCCAGAACGACTCGGCCGTCGCCTGGAAGACGGCCCTGTGGTACTGGAACACCCAGACCGGCCCCGGCACCATGACCCCGCACAACGCCATGGTGAACAGCGCCGGCTTCGGCCAGACCATCCGCAGCATCAACGGCTCCCTGGAGTGCGACGGCAAGAACCCGGCGCAGGTGCAGAGCCGCGTCAACAACTACCAGCGGTTCACGCAGATCCTCGGGACGTCACCCGGCGGCAACCTCTACTGCTGACGCCGGACCCCAGGGCGTGGTGTCATGCAGGGTGTCATGCACCTGATCAGTCTTGATCACTCCTGATCAGTACGAGGAAGGGCATCCCTCATGCGACTGCGCACCCCCCACGTCCTGCTCGCCACGACCGCCGCGCTGGCCGCCGCGGTCGTGGCCCCGCCGCCCGTCGCCGCCGCCGTGCCGGCCCCGGGCACGTACTACGTCCAGAGCGCCACGACCGGGCTCAACGCGGCCGACAACGGCGGAGCGGTCGAGCAGCACAGACCCCGCGGCAACGAGGACCGCCAGCAGTGGCGGCTGAAGCCGAACGGGTCGGCCCACCTGCTGGAGAACACCGACACACCCGGCAACTGCCTCGGCCGCAACGGCGACCAGGCCGCGACCGTCGCCTGTACGAGCGCTGACGCCGTCTGGGAGATCGCCCCGGCCGGCACCGACCGCCACACCCTCAAGGCCCCGGGCACCGCGCGCCACCTCACGGTGGCACCCAAGCCGTCCGGCGCCAACTACCCCGCCCGGCTCGCCGTCGGCGGGGCGGGCGACCTCGCGGCGTGGTACCTCACCCCCGTCGACCCCGCCACCGGCCCCATGCCGCCGCAGGGCCAACGCACCCTGGACCAGGTCACGTTCCTCACCTCGCACAATGCCTACGCCAACGGCGTCGACGGCGGTTTCGCGCCGCCCTTCATCAACCTCGTGCCCAACCAGACCCGAGGTATCGAGCGGCAACTCGCGGACGGAGTCCGCGGATTCATGCTGGACATCCACCAGACCCCGGACGGCGCGATCCTCTGCCACAACAGCTGCACCCTCGTCAGCAAGCCCGTCGCCCTTTGGGTCGACCTCCAGCGCATGGTGGACTTCCTCAAGGCACACCCTGACCAGTTCGTCACCGTCTTCTTGGAGGACTACGTCGACCCGGGCGTCCTGCGCGCCGAACTCGCCCGCGTCAACGGCCTGTCGGACGTGCTGTACCGGCCCGACAGCACCGGCGTACGCCAGAACGGCTGGCCGACGATGGCGGACCTGACCGCCGCCGGCGACCGGCTGCTGATCTTCACCGACCACAGCCGCTCCGCCGACCAGGCGGCGGGTTTGACCCGGGACAGCTTCGGCGTCATGTACCAGCGCGAATGGACCGTCGAGAACTACTGGTCCATGGGCTCGGGCATCGGCTCCTCCGACTGGTCCTGCTACAGCCGCTGGTACGACGCCGGCACGAACATCCCGCTGACCCGCACCGAACCAGGTTTCCGCCCGCTGTTCGTCATGAACCACTTCCGCGACGCCGGAATCACCTCCACGGCCACGACCGACAACACCAAACTCGCCGACCGAGCCCAGCGGTTCTGCCGGCCGGCCGCCCGCAAGAAGCCCAACTTCCTCGCCGTGGACCACTACGACCGGGGCAACCCGGCCTCCGCCGTCGCCACCCTCAACTCGTACACGTATCCGTAAACGGCTCCAACGGTCCGCGTGACGTGTGTGAGACTCCGCCGATGAGCTCACAGACGATCACCGCGGACGCCGCGGGCACCTGGAAACTCGGCGACCTGCCCGTCCACCGCCTCGGCTACGGCGCGATGCGGCTGACGGGCAGCGCCGCCTTCCACCACGGCACACCGAGCGACCGCGACCGGTCGATCGCCGTCCTGCGCAAGGCGATCGACCTCGGTGTGAACCACATCGACACGGCCGCCTTCTACTTCTCGTCGCTGCGCTCCGCGAACGAGCTCATCAACACCGCGCTGGCGCCCTACCCCGACGACCTCGTCATCGTCACCAAGGTGGGCCCGTACCGGGCCTACGACGGGGAGTGGGGCACCTCGGCCCGCCCCGAGGATCTGCGCGGCCACGTCGAGGAGAACCTGCGCCAGCTCGGCCGCGACCACCTGGACGTCGTCAACCTGCGCCGGATGCCGAAGTACGACTCGATCGCCGACCACTTCGGGGCCCTCGCGCAGCTCCGGGAGGCGGGCTTGATCCGGCACCTCGGGGTCTCCAACATCGAGCCACGCCACCTCACCGAGGCACAGGCCATCGCGCCCGTGGTCTGCGTGCAGAACCGGTACGCCCTCGACCGTCCCGACCCCGCGACCGACGAACTGCTGCGGATCTGCGGCGAACAGGGCATGGCCTTCGTGCCGTTCTACGCCGTCGCCGGCGAGGGCGGGGAGCAGGGTGCCACCACCGCCCACGACGAGGAGGTGCGAGCCGTGGCCCGCGCCCACGGTGCGAGCCCCGCGCAGATCCGCCTCGCCTGGACGCTGCACCAGGGCCCGCACGTCCTCGCCATCCCCGGCACCGGCAACCCCGACCACCTCGCGGAGAACGTGGCGGCGGGAGCCATCCGACTCACCGGTGAGGAACTGGACCGGCTGGGCGCACCGCGGCAGAGGGCCGGGGTGACCGGCTAGAGCGCCCAGACCCCGTCCCGCATGAGATGCCTGCGGGGCAACTCCCGCACCTCGCACCACGCCTGCACCGCACGCGGCCGCACCCGGAAGAACGCGTACGACGCGTGGTCCTCGCGCGGATCCCAGCCGGTCTTCGCGAGGAACGCCCCGGCCGCGGCGGACGGCACCTCGGCGCACGTGAAGGTCTCCACCTCGCCGTCGACGAGCACGACGTCCCGGGTGTCCCCGAGAGCCAGCCGGGCCCGCCCGCCGTCCCGCAGATTGCGGCCGGTGGGGTTGGTCAGCCGGGTGCACAGCCACACGGCCTCGTCGTGCCAGACGAACCACAGCGGAACCAGACAGGGCACTCCTTCGCCGTCGGCCGTGGCGACCCAGATGTCCATCTCCCGCTCCAGCCGGGCCAGCAGGTCCGCCTTGCGCTGTTCGGGGGTGCGAGGTGGTTCGGTGATCTTCATGGAGGGACGCTAGCGGCCGGGCCCCGGGGTCCGCCTCGGGCCGAGGGCGTAGGCCGAAGACCTAGGACTTCGAAGAAGCCGGGAGCGTAGTTGGCACGCCATGAGTTTTACGTATAACCTCTCCCGTCAACCGCACGCTCCGAGAGGTCCCGATGAGACGTATCGCCCTGGTCACCCTCGTCGTCGACGACTACGACGAGGCGATCCGCTTCTACACCGAGGCCCTCGGATTCCGGCTCGCCGAAGACGCCCCGCGGCCCGACGGATCCCGCTGGGTCGTGGTCGAACCCGGCGCCCCGGGAGCCGGCAGCGGCCTGCTGCTCGCCCGGGCCAAGGGGGAGGCCCAGGCCGCCCGGGTCGGGGACCAGGCCGGAGGGCGGGTCGGGTTCTTCCTGCACACCGACGACTTCGCCCGCGACCACGCCCGGATGACCGCCGCGGGCGTCACCTTCCTGGAAGAGCCGCGGCACGAGCCGTACGGCGTCGTCGCCGTCTTCCAGGACCTGTACGGCAACCGCTGGGATCTCCTCCAGCCCGCCGGCTGACCTCCCCCTCGCTCCGAACCACCCGCTCAAGGAAAGACCCGCCATGACTGCTACGCGCGTAGACGCCGAAGTGATCCACCGTCTCCCGAAAGCTGTGCTGCACGACCACCTCGACGGCGGCCTGCGCCCCGCCACCGTCGTGGAGCTCGCGGACGCGGTCGGCCACACCCTGCCCACCACCGACCCCGACGAGCTCGCCGCCTGGTACTACGAGGCGGCCAACTCCGGCGACCTGGTGCGCTACATCGCCACCTTCGAGCACACCCTCGCCGTCATGCAGACCCGCGAGGGCCTGCTGCGCACCGCCGAGGAGTACGTCCTCGACCTCGCCGCCGACGGCGTCGTCTACGGCGAGGTGCGCTACGCCCCCGAGCTGAACACCAGGGGCGGCCTGTCGATGAGCGAGGTCGTGGAGACGGTCCAGGAGGGCCTCGCGGCGGGCATGGCCAAGGCGGCCGCCGCGGGTACGCCGGTGCGGGTGGGCACCCTGCTGTGCGGGATGCGGATGTTCGACCGGGTGCGCGAGGCCGCCGACCTGGCCGTGGCGTTCCGCGACGCCGGTGTCGTCGGCTTCGACATAGCCGGTGCCGAGGACGGCTTCCCGCCCGCCGACCACCTCGCGGCCTTCGAGCACCTGCGCCGCGAGAACGTGCCGTTCACCATCCACGCCGGGGAGGCGCACGGCCTGCCCAGCATCCACCAGGCCCTCCAGGTGTGCGGCGCCCAGCGCATCGGGCACGGCGTGCGCATCACCGACGACATCCCCGACCTCGCGGCGGGCAAGCTCGGCCGTCTCGCCGGCTGGGTGCGCGACCGGCGCATCGCCCTGGAGATGTGCCCGACCTCCAACCTCCAGACCGGCGCCGCGACCTCCATCGCCGAGCACCCGATCACCGCGCTGAAGGACCTCGGCTTCCGCGTCACCCTCAACACCGACAACCGGCTGGTCTCGGGCACGACGATGACGCGCGAGATGTCCCTGCTGGTCGAGCAGGCGGGCTGGGGCGTCGAGGATCTGCGCACGGTCACGGTGAACGCCCTGAAGAGCGCGTTCCTCCCCTTCGACGAGCGGAACGCCCTCATCCGGGACGTCGTGCTGCCCGGCTACGAAGCCGCGCTCTGAAGGAGCCCGCGCAGGTAGGCGGCCTGTCCGATGTGCTGGAGATCGTCGGACAGGACGCTGACCAGCCGGACGCCCAAGGTGACCGGCGGGTCCCAGCGCTCGTCGATGACCTGCTCCAGGTCCTTGGCGGTGAGACCGCGCAGGGAGTCCAAGCTCTGGGCGTGCACGGCGTCGTAGTAGCCGGTCAGCATCTCGCCCGAGTCGACCCGGACCTTGGCGACCTTGGCGGGGCTGTGGCCGTAGCCGGTGTCGTGGCGGGGCAGGCCAAGACCGAAGCGTTTCTCCCAGTCCTGGGAGAGCCACACCTGCTCCAGGCCGAAGGCGTCGGCGATGTGGTCGTCCTGGACCCGGGTGAGGTGCCAGACGAGCCAGGCGACGGAGTTGGCGTCGGGGGAGGGGCGGGCGGCCAGTTCGTCGGGTCCGAGACCGTCGACGGTGGCGTGGACTTCTTCCCGGATGCGGTCGTAGCCGTCGATGAGGATGTCCTTCGCATGCATGGCTCCACCATCGCGCATCGCCGCGCCCTGTGCCCCCCGCTCACACTCCGGTGGTCTCCAGCAGCCCCATCAGCGCACGGGCCGCCGGGCTGGTGGCCTGCGGGGGCGGCAGCAGGGCCACCGTCTCGTACACCGCCTCGCCCGTGCCCTTGACGGGCAGCGCGGTCAGCGAGGCGCGCTTGTGCGCGAAGTGCCGCGGCACCACGGCGACGCCGAGGTTCTCGTCGACCAGGTCGAGCAGGGTGTGCACGTCGTTCACCTCCAGGGCCACGGTCCGCCGTACGCCCGCGGCGGCGAACACCGTGTCGGTGCTGCGGCGCGGCCCCCAGTCCGGGTGGAAGTCGACGAACACCTCCCTGCCCAGCTCCTCCGGCGTGACGGCCGCACCGGCGGCGGCGAGCCGGTGGCTGGAGTGGCACAGCAGCGTCATCGGCTCGCTGGTCAGCGACACCGACCGCAGCTGGTCGCCGTCCTCCTGCGTGCGCACGGCGAACGCCAGGTCCAGCCGGCCCGCCGCGACGTCCTCCGCGAGGGCACCCGACCCGGCCTGCCGCAGACAGATCTCCACGTCCGGGTGACGGTGCCGGAACGCGGCGAGCAGCCCCGCCACATGCACCCCGGCGATGCACTGCTCGCTGCCGAGCGCGAGCATGCCGCGCAGCACGCCCTGTACCGCCGCCACCGCCTCGTGGGCCGTCCGCACCTGCGCCAGGATCCGCTCCGCCTCACCGAGCAGCGCCCGCCCGGCCGGGGTCAGCGTCACCCGGCGGGTCGTCCGCACGAACAGCGGCGTCTGCAGTTCCCGCTCCAGCGCCCGGATCGAGGCCGACAGGCCCGACTGGGAGACCAGGAGGCGTTCCGCCGCCCGGGTGAAGTGCTGGTCCTCGGCGACCGCGACGAAGTGCTGCAAGTGGCGCAGTTCCATGACTGAGAAGCGTAACCGCTGAATTCCATCGGATTCTTCTGTTGGACGCATGGGCGCAGGTCACGCCAGAGTGGACACCGGTTTCATCCGACCGCGCCAGCCAACCCCTCTGGAGTCGCGTTGTACACCGCACACCCCGACCGCTACGCGGACATGCCCTACCGGCGCACCGGACGCAGCGGCCTGAAGCTTCCCGCGCTCTCGCTCGGCCTGTGGCACAACTTCGGCCCGGACCGGCCCGTCGAGACCCAGCGCGCCATTCTGCGCCGCGCCTTCGACCTCGGCGTCACCCATTTCGACCTCGCCAACAACTACGGCCCGCCGCCCGGCTCCGCCGAGTCCGCGCTGGGCGAGTTCCTGAAGTCGGACTTCGCGGCGTACCGCGACGAGCTGGTCATCTCCACCAAGGCCGGCTACCTGATGTGGCCCGGCCCGTACGGCGAGTGGGGCTCGCGCAAGTACGTGCTGTCCTCGCTGGACCAGAGCCTGCAGCGGATGGGCCTGGACTACGTCGACATCTTCTACTCGCACCGCCCCGACCCGGACACTCCGCTGGAGGAGACGATGGGCGCCCTGCACTCGGCGGTGCAGCAGGGCAAGGCGCTGTACGTCGGCGTCTCCAACTACTCCGCCGAGCAGACCCGCGAGGCCGCCCGCATCCTGGGCGAGCTGGGCACCCCGCTCCTCATCCACCAGCCGCGCTACTCGATGCTGGACCGCCGCCCCGAGGACGAGGGCCTGCTGGACGCCCTCGACGAGCTCCAGGTCGGCTCCATCGTCTTCTCCCCGCTGGAGCAGGGCATGCTCTCCGCCCGCTACCTGGACGGCATCCCGGAGGGCTCCCGCGCCGCGAGCGACAGCCCGTTCCTGAACTCCGACGCGCTCACCGAGGAACTGGTGGGCCGGCTGCGCGACCTGAACGACATCGCCAAGTCGCGCGGCCAGACCCTGGCCCAGCTGGCCCTGGCCTGGGTGCTGCGCGGCGGCCGGGTCACCTCCGCGCTGGTCGGCGCGAGCAGCCCGCAGCAGATCGAGGACAGCGTCGGCGCCATCCGCAACCTGGACTTCGACGCGGACGAGCTGGCCAGGATCGACGCGATCGTCAAGCAGTAGCGGTCTCCTCGGCCGGGGGCGGGTGCGCCGCCCCCGGCCGACCCGTTTAGGAGCTGATCCGCTCCTCCAGGCGCACGGTCACCGTGTCGCCCTCCTCCTTGCCGATGGCCTTGCGGATGCCGGCCTTCACCGGCAGCTTGTGCGTGCCGTCGCCCAGCGCCATGAACGAGCTGCGGAACGGGTGCCCGTCGATCGTCCCGCGGACCTTGACCAGGCCACGGGTGCCGAAGAACTCGACGGACCGGGGCCAGACCAGGTAGGTCCAGCCGCCCTCGGCGGGGCTCTTGCGCAGGACCGCGGTGAACTCCGCGTCCAGATCTGCGGTCGTGGCCATGGCGTCCTCCGGTGCTCGGCGGCTCCTCACACATCAGACCGCCGGACACCGGAGAACTCATCGCCGGCCTCACACCCCGGCGGGGACCCGGTCCAGAAAACCGAGCACCGCCCTGATCCGGTCCTGCCCGTCCAGCGTGATCACATCCGAGCCGGCCACGGGCGCCGAGCCGTCGCTCTCGCTCACCAGCTCCCACGAGAAGCGGGCGGTGTCGTGGTGCCCGTCGACGGCCCCGGCGAGCCGGAACACCAGCCCCGGGAACTGCTCGCGGACCGCCGCGATCAACCCGGCGATCCGCTCGTGGCCCCGGACGTCGGCGAGCGGGTCGGTGTAGCCACCGTCCTGGGTCCAGGCGGCGGCGACCGCTTTCTCCCGCGCCGACGGGTTCTCGGCGTTCCAGGCCTCGAAGTAGCGGGCGACGGCGTTCTCGTAGCGCCGGTCGGGTGCGGACATGGGAGATCAGCCTCCGGAAAGGTCGTACCTGCTGGTCAGGGCCCGGGTCAGCACTCGCGGCGGATCCGGTACGCACCACCCTGCCCGCGTCCGGCGGGACCGTCGATTACCTCCGGAGTCATGCGCTCTGGGGCACCCTGCCGGGTTTCGGCCAACTCGGGGTGTGAATATGCCAGGAGAGTGGCCGGAAAGTCGTGGTGACAGTGATTCAGCAGTGAACATACTGACCTGCGAGAACGCTTTCACATCCAGCGACGGTGTCCTCACGCACAGCACGCGAGCCGCGGTGGATCGAGTCCGGCAGGCGGGCAGGGCAACGGGGGAGGTCACGTGCACGACGAGTTCCTGTGTCACGTCACTGCGTACGGGGTCTGCGACGGCCGCCGCATCGGGGTCCCCCTGGGGACCTACCGGGCGCCCACCCTCGCCCTTGCCCTGTGGTGGCTGCGCGACCGTGCCTCCTGGATCGCCCAGCGCCTCGACCCTCAGCCCGACGCCGAGCACTTACCGCCGGGCGCGCTCGTGCCGGTCGCCGACACCGTGCCCGACGTGCCCACACAGCTGCGCGCCTGGTGTGCCGACCCCGGCTACCAGGAGCGGGTCGCCGAGGAGTTGGCGGCCGGACGGCTGGTGCGCATCGCCACCAGCGACGACACCACCGAGTACGAACTGCTCGCCGAGTCCGTGGACGCCCTCCGGATGCAGCGGACGGCTCCCGGCCTGGGAATCCCCGTGGCCTGACCCGCTCGCAGAGGCACACACCAGGCAAATCGGTAGAATCTTGGTCATGGCGCAGTCGTCGGTAGCACCAGAACTCGTCCTGGAGACCGAGACGGGCTCCACGGTGATGATTCCGGGTCACGACTATCACGTCGGACGCGATCCGTTGAGCGACATCGTCATCGACGACGACCGGGTCTCCTGGCACCACGCCGTGCTGCGGCCCACCGACGGCCACTGGACCATCGAGGACGAGAACAGCACCAACGGCACCTACGCCGAGGGCCGCCGCATCCACGAGTGGGTCGTCGGCCCCGGCACCGTCATCCGCTTCGGCAACCCCGCCGACGGGCCGCGCGTGGCCCTGCTGGGCCGCCCCGAACCCGCCCCCGAACGCCCCTCCGCCGTCTCCATGCCGGCGGCGACCGGCACCTACCGGCAGCCCACCACCGTACGGCCGCTGCCCGCCCGCACCGTCCGCATCGGCCGCGCGACCGACAACGACCTGGTCATCGACGACCTGGTGGTCTCCCGCCGGCACGCCGAGCTGCGCGCACTGCCCGACGGCACGTACGAGATCACCGACCTGGGCAGCCACAACGGCACGTACCTCAACGGCAGCCGCGTCACCAGCGCCCCCGTCAGCCAGGGCGACATCGTCGGCATCGGCCACTCGGACTTCTGCCTCGTCGGCGACGAACTCCAGGAGTACGTCGACACCGGCGAGATCTCCCTCGACGTGCAGGACCTCGCGGTCACCGTCGACCGCGGCCGCAAGACACTGCTCGACCACGTGTCGTTCCCGGTGGGGGAGAAGTGCCTGCTCGCCGTCGTCGGCCCGAGCGGCGCCGGAAAGTCCACACTCCTCAACGCCCTCACCGGCCAGCGGCCCGCCGACCACGGCACCGTCCTCTACGACGGCCGCGACCTCTACCGCGACTACGCCGAGCTGCGCCAGCGCATCGGCCTCGTCCCGCAGGACGACATCCTGCACGCCCAGCTGACCGTCCGCAAAGCCCTCTCCTACGCCGCCGAGCTGCGCTTCCCGCAGGACACCGCCAAGGCCGAACGACGCGCCCGGGTCGACGAGGTGATCCGCGAACTGGGCCTGGAACAGCGCGTCGACCAGCCCGTGCACAGCCTGTCGGGCGGCCAGCGCAAGCGCGTCAGCGTGGCCCTGGAACTGCTGACCAAGCCGTCGCTGCTGTTCCTCGACGAGCCGACATCCGGCCTCGACCCCGGCATGGACCGCTCGGTGATGCACATGCTGCGCGGCCTCGCCGACGACGGCCGGACCGTCATCGTCGTCACCCACAGCGTGCTCAGCCTGGACGTGTGCGACCGGCTCCTGGTGCTCGCGCCGGGCGGGAAGATCGCCTACTACGGGCCGCCCGAGGACGCCCTGGCCTACTTCGGCTTCGAGCAGTGGCCCGAGGCCTTCGAGGCCTTCGAGCGGGACAAGGACCGGGACTGGGCGGGGGACTACCGAGCCTCGCCGTTCCGGGACCACTACGTCGCCGACGCCACCGCCCAGCCCCGGCTGCCCCGGTCCGGGCCCGTCGTCATCACCGCGCCGCCCCGGCCGCGCAGCCGGGCCGCCCAGCTGGGCACCCTGGTGCGCCGGTACGCCTCCGCGCTCAGCGCCGACCGCACGTTCCTCATCATCATGATCGCCCTGCCGTTCGTGATGGGCGTGATGGCGCGCGCCCTGTCGGGCGGCAAGCTGAGCTTCGACACCGCGATGAACACACTGCTCATCCTGTGCGTCGGCGCGGTGCTCACCGGCGCGGCCAACGCCGTACGCGAACTCGTCAAGGAACGCGTGATCTACCAGCGGGAACGCACGGTGGGCCTGTCCAGATCGGCGTACCTGATGTCGAAGGTCGTCGTCCTCGGCGTCATCACCGTGCTCCAGGCGGTGGTGCTCACCCTGGTCGCCCTGCTCGGCGTGGACCTCGGCGCGCCCGGCGGCGAAGGCGTGCTGATGCCGCCCCTGGTGGAAATCGCGGTCGCCGTCGCCCTGTTGGCGTTCACGGCCATGATGCTCGGGCTGCTCATCTCGGCGCTGGTGCGCAAGGAAGAGGTGACGATGCCGCTGCTCGTGCTCGTCGCCATCGTCCAGGTCGTCTTCTGCGGGGCCCTGCTGAAGCTGGACGGCGTGCCCGGGCTCGAGCAGCTCGGCTGGCTGGTGCCCGCGCGCTGGGCGCTGGCCGCGATGGCCGGCACCGTCGGGCTGGCCCGGATCGTGCCCGACGATCTGACCAAGGATCCGCTCTTCGAGCACTCGGCGGGCATGTGGCTGCTCGACATCGGGATGCTGGTCGTGCTGTCGGCGCTCTTCGGCTTCCTCGTGTCCCGGCTGCTGCGCCGGCACGAACCGGCCGTGATGCGGAAGTAGGGAGTTCTTATGACGACTCCCGGCTTCCGGCCCACGCACGTCGTCCCGCAGCACGGGATGCCCGCCTGGGAGGCCCCCGACCCGGCACGGCCCACGGTGGACCTCGACCCCCTGCTGCCGGTGCAGCTCGTCGAACAGCAGGGCGACTGGGGGCATGTGCTGTGCTTCAACGGCTGGTCGGCCTGGGTCGACGGCCGCCGCCTGGTCGCCGTGCCGCAGGATCCGCCCGCCGCGGACGGGCCGCTCACCCGGACCGCCGATCCGCGTCCGCTGCTGACCCGCGCGCAGGAGGCCCTGGCGCGCTACCGGTCCGCGGTGGAGGACCTCGCGGGCGGCCTCGACCGGGAGTCCTTCCACTCCCGCACCCACGGGCTGCGGATCGGCGTCGTCGTCGACGGCGAGTCGGTGTGGCTCTACGACGCCGCGCACGGGCACTGGGTGTACGCGGACGGCACCCGGGCGACCACGTACGCGACGGACGAGACACCGAGTTCCCGGCCGGAGTCCCGCCCGTCCGAGACCCCGGTACCGGCGCGTACGCCCACTCGGGTGGTGCCCCCGGAGGCGGCCGAGGAGCATCCTCGGGCCGAGGAGCCGCCCAGGGTCGAGGAACCCCCCAGGGTCTCGGAGGTGCCCAGGGCCGAAGAGCCGCCCAGAGCTGAGGAGAGGCCTCGGGCCGAGGATGCCGCGCAGGCGGCCGCGGCGCCGCCCGCGGCGGTCGTTCCGCCTGAGCCGACGCGGGTGGTGTCCTCTGAGGCTCCCGAACCGGTGAGTGCCGTGCCGCTTGAGGCTCCCGAGCCGACGCGGGTCGTGTCTCCTGAGGCTCCGGAGCCGACGCGGGTGGTGTCTCCTGAGGCTCCAGAACCGGCGAGTGCCGTGCCGCCTGAGGCTCCGGAGCCGACGCGGGTGGTGCCGCCTGAGGCTCCCGAGCCGACGCGGGTCGTGTCTCCTGAGGCTCCCGAGCCGACGCGGGTCGTGTCTTCCGATGCCCCCGAGCCCACTCGCCTCGTGTCCCCCCAGGAGGCCGGGGAGGCCGGGGAGGCCGGGGAGGTCGAGGAGACCGCCCGTCCCGCGGAGGCCCCGCCCACACGTGTCGTGTCTCCCGAAGAGGCGGAAGAGGAGGCCGAGGAGCCGGACGGTCCCGCCGAGGCGCCGCCCACGCGCATCGTGGGGTCCGAGCCCACCCGGGTCGTGTCGCCCGAGGGTGACACCCGTTGACCCGCGAGACGAGCCTGTTCTCCGGGCGGCCCTCCGAGCTGCTCGGACAGCAGATCGCCGGGTACCGGATCGAGAAGGAGATCGGGCGCGGCGGCATGGCCGTCGTGTACCGGGCCCGCGACCTGCGTCTGGAACGCACCGTCGCCCTGAAGCTGCTCGCCCCGGAACTCGCCCGCAACGACACCTTCCGGCGCCGCTTCACCCACGAGTCCCGGGCCGCCGCCGCGATCGACCACCCGCACATCGTGCCGGTCTTCGAGGCCGGAGAGACGGACGGCGTGCTGTACATCGCCATGCGGTACGTCGTCGGCAGCGATCTGCGCCATCTCCTCGACCGGGAGGGCCCGCTGTCGCCCGCCACCACCCTGCGTCTCGCCGCCCAGGTCGCCTCCGCGCTCGACGCGGCCCACGACCACGGCCTGGTGCACCGGGACGTGAAGCCCGGCAACATCCTGGTGGCCCGCGGCACCGACAGCGACCACCCCGAGCACGCCTACCTGACCGATTTCGGCCTGACGAAGAAGTCGCTGTCCCTGACCGGCTTCACCACGGTCGGCCAGTTCGTCGGCACGCTCGACTACGTCGCCCCCGAGCAGATCTCGGGCCGCCCGGTCGACGCCCGCTGCGACGTGTACGGCTTCGCCTGCGTGGTCTTCGAGATCCTGGCCGGCCATCCGCCCTTCCGCCGGGACGACGACATGGCCCTGCTCTGGGCTCACCAGTACGACGAGGCGCCGCCGCTGACCGAGTCCCGGCCCGACCTCGACCCGCAGGTCGACCCCGTCCTCGCCAAGGCCCTCGCCAAGAGCCCCGACGACCGGTATCCGTCCTGCCTGGCCTTCGTCGCCGCCCTGCGTGCCGCGACGGCCGGCGGTGGGCCCGACGTCGGGCCCACCCCCGCCCGGAGGGGGCGGGAGCCGGGGGGGGTGCGGCCGAATCCGCCGCCGCGCGGGGCCGAACCGGGATGACCGCCGCGGGCG
>NZ_JBSHKH010000094.1:0-33325 GCF_053643595.1 Streptomyces sp. NPDC055506
GCCATCGGCCGTCCCGCCCCGCTCCTGTTCTCCGGGTCCCCGTGCGGCACCTGGGTTCCTCCACGGAGGGAGCACAGAGCACCCACAGAATGGGATTGGATTCCGCAGGTCAGGGGTAAGACGGGCTACGACCGATTTGGGCAGGCCGGCCATGTGGGAGGGACCCCGACATGCTCCTGGAAGCGTTGAGCTCCGCGATCCTCGGCCTGGCTCTGGCCTGGGCGGCCACCCAACGCCTGTCGCACCGGCTCCCGGCCCGCCCCCTGGTCCTGTCGACCGGAGTCGCCGGAGCCCTCTTCGGGGCGTTCGTCATGCACAGCGCGCTGGAGGCCGGGCATCTGCTGCTGGTCCTGCTCGGCGCGGTGATCGTCTCGGTGGCCTCGCTGTCGCTGCTGCTGCGCCCGACGGGACGCCACCTGCGCCGACGATCAGCCACGGCGTAGCCGTCAGGGGCG
This sequence comes from Streptomyces sp. NPDC055506, assembly GCF_053643595.1. Classification (NCBI taxonomy): domain Bacteria; kingdom Bacillati; phylum Actinomycetota; class Actinomycetes; order Kitasatosporales; family Streptomycetaceae; genus Streptomyces; species Streptomyces sp. NPDC055506. The sequence goes on from NZ_JBSHKH010000094.1 coordinate 456, forward strand.
CGGGGAACTGCGCGACCAGCCACCGGCGGCCCGCAGCCTCCCGACACCCCTTGGCAGCGCCACCCCTGGCGGAGCGAGCGCTACGCGGCCAGGCCCAGCGCGGCCATCCGCTTGGTGTGGGCCTCGGTGATCCGGGAGAACATCTTGCCGACCTCGGCCAGGTCGAAGCCGTCGGCGACGCCGCCCACCAGCATGGTCGACAGGGCGTCCCGGTCGGCGACCACCCGCTGGGACTGCGACAGGGCCTCGCCCATCAGCCGCCGTGCCCACAGCGCGAGCCGTCCGCCCACGCGCGGATCGGCGTCGATGGCGGCACGCACCTTCTCCACGGCGAAGCCGCCGTGGCCGGTGTCGTCGAGCACGGCCAGCACCAGGTCGCGGGAGTCGGAGTCCAGGCGGGCGGCGACCTCCCGGTAGAAGTCGCTGGCGATGGAGTCGCCGACGTACGCCTTGACGAGTCCCTCCAGCCAGTCCGAGGGGGCCGTCTGCTTGTGGAACCCGTCGTAGGCGCCGACGAACGGCTCCATCGCCCGCGTCGGCTCCTCCCCGATCTCGGCGAGCCGGTCGCGCAGCCTCTCGAAGTGGTGGAACTCGGCCGACGCCATCTTCGCCAGCTCCGCCTTGTCCGCCAGCGTCGGTGCCAGTTTGGCGTCCTCCGCGAGCCGCTCGAACGCCGCCAGCTCCCCGTACGCGAGCGCGCCGAGCAGGTCCACGACAGCGGCGCGGTACTGCGGGTCGGCGGAGGCCGTCGCCCAGTCCCGGGCGGCGACTCCGGTGTGTTCGGCCGGGGTGGCGGTGGTGTCCGAGGCGTTCTCAGGCTTGTCAGAGCTCGTCATGAAGCGCACAATAGCCCGCCCGCCGGGAGGCGTAAGGCCCTGGTCAATCACTGTGACAACGGCTACGTGACCAAATCGGCCATCGCATGTGCGGGATTCCGGGGTATGGTGGTAATGCGCCTGCTGGTACTTCGACGTACCTCGACAGGCCGCACGTATGAGGATGCCCGGTCGGTGGCCCGATCGGCTCCGACCCGACAGACCTCCGCGTCCGTACGGCACTGTGCGTACGGAGCCCGGAGGGACACCCTCAGCGGTACGAGCGCTAGAGCGTCGACAGTGGTCCCGTGCCCAACGGCACCGCCGCAAGGCCGCCGACGTCCCCGGCACGGTCCGTACACGACCCCCGCGCTCGCCTCGCACCGCCCCACACAGAAGAGGCAGCACCCTGACTACGACGTTCCGAGAGCTCGGAATCCTCCCCGAGACCGCCGAGGCCCTTGAGGCCGTCGGCATCACGACCCCCTTCCCCATCCAGGAGATGACGCTGCCCGTGGCCCTTTCGGGCACGGACGTCATCGGCCAGGCCAAGACCGGCACCGGCAAGACGCTGGGCTTCGGCCTCCCGCTCCTCGAGCGCGTCACCGTCCCCGCCGATGTCGAGGCCGGACGCGCCAAGCCCGAGGACCTCACCGACACCCCGCAGGCGCTCGTCGTCGTCCCCACGCGCGAGCTGTGCCAGCAGGTGACCAACGACCTCCTGACGGCCGGCAAGGCCCGTAACGTCCGCGTGACGGCGATCTACGGCGGCCGGGCCTACGAGCCCCAGGTCGAGGCCCTGAAGAAGGGCGTCGATGTGGTCATCGGCACCCCGGGCCGGCTGCTCGACCTCGCCGGGCAGAAGAAGCTGAACCTGAAGCACGTCAAGTGCCTGGTCCTCGACGAGGCCGACGAGATGCTCGACCTGGGCTTCCTGCCCGACGTCGAGAAGATCATCAACATGCTTCCGGTCCGGCGCCAGACGATGCTGTTCTCGGCCACCATGCCGGGCGCGGTCATCGGCCTGGCCCGCCGCTACATGTCGCAGCCCACGCACATCCGCGCCACGACGCCGGACGACGCGGGCGCGACGGTCGCGAACACCAAGCAGTTCATCTACCGCGCGCACAACATGGACAAGCCCGAGATGGTCGCGCGCATCCTGCAGGCCGACGGCCGCGGGCTGGCGATGGTCTTCTGCCGGACGAAGCGGACGGCGGCGGATCTCGCCGACCAGCTGAAGCAGCGCGGCTTCGCCTCCGGCGCGGTCCACGGCGACCTCGGCCAGGGCGCCCGCGAGCAGGCCCTGCGCGCCTTCCGCAACGGCAAGGTGGACGTGCTCGTCTGCACCGACGTCGCCGCCCGCGGCATCGACGTCGAGGGTGTGACCCACGTCATCAACTACCAGTCGCCTGAAGAGGAGAAGACGTATCTGCACCGCATCGGCCGTACGGGCCGCGCGGGCGCGAAGGGTACGGCGATCACCCTCGTCGACTGGGACGACATCCCGCGCTGGCAGCTGATCAACAAGGCGCTGGAGCTGAGCTTCAACGACCCGCCGGAGACGTACTCCACGTCCCCGCACCTCTTCTCCGACCTCGGCATCCCCGAGGGCACGAAGGGCGTCCTGCCGCGCTCGGAGCGCACGCGCGCCGGGCTGGACGCGGAGGAGCTGGAGGACCTGGGCGAGCCGGGCGGCCGGGCGCCGCGCGGGCGCGGCGGCCGGAACGGCCGCGGCGGGCGGGACGAGTCCCGGCCGGCCGAGCGCGAGCGTTCCGAGCGCACTCCGCGACGCCGCCGCCGTACGCGCGGCGGAGCGGCGCCGGCCGGGGCGCCGGAGTCCGTCGGCACCACCGCACCGGAGACCACGGCCGCCGGCGGCAGCACCGCCGAGGCGGACGCCGTCACGGCTCCGCGCACCCCGCGTCGTCGCCGCCGCACCCGCGGTGGCGCCCCGGCCGAGGCGGCGCCGGTCACGGCTGTCGAGTCGGCACCGTCCGAGCAGGCGGAGAACGCCGTGGCGACGGCGGAGGGCACCAGCGCGGAGACGCCCGAGGCGGCGAAGCCGCGCCGGCGCCGCACGCGCCGGTCGGAGACGCCGGTGGAGACGCCGGTGGCGGAGACCGAGGCCGTGGTGACGCCGTCGGCCACGGAGTCCGCGGCCGTCGCGAATGATGCCCCGGTGACCGCACAGCCCGAGGCTTCCGCCACCAAGCCGCGCCGCCGCACCCGCAAGAGCACGGCGGCGGCAGCGGCCGAGTCGGCGGTCGACACGGCCGAGGGAACCACCGAGTCCGTCGCGGAGCCGACGGAGACGAAGCCGCGGCGCACCCGTAAGACGGCGGCGAAGGCCGAGGCCCCCGCCGAGCAGGCCGAGGCCACGGAGCCCAAGCCGCGCCGCACGCGCAAGACCGCGGCAGCGGCCGAAGCCGCCGTGGACACGGCCGAGGCCGCCGAGGCGAAGCCGAAGCGGACGCGCAAGGCGACGGCTGCGGCGGAAGCCGCTGTCGACACGGCCGAAGCCGCTGAGACCAAGCCGCGTCGTACCCGCAAGGCCGCGGCAGCGGCCGAAGCTCCCGCCGACACGGCCGAGGCCGCGGAGACCAAGCCGCGTCGTACCCGCAAGACCGCAGCCGCGGCCGAAGCCGCCGTCGATGTGGCCGAGGCCGTCGAGGCCAAGCCGCGTCGTACGCGCAAGTCCGTGGCAACGGCCGAGGCCGCCGTCGACACCGCGGAGGGCACGGAGGCCAAGCCGCGCCGCCGCACCCGCAAGGCCACCGAGACCGCCGGGGCAGTCGAGACCGTCGCCGCCGGGATCCCGGCCCAGACGGCTCAGGAGCCCGAGGCCGTCGAGGCCAAGCCGCGGCGTGCCCGCAAGGCCGCGCCCAAGGCCGAGGCGAGCGTCGACACGGCCGAGGCGACCGAGGCGAAGCCGCGCCGTACGCGGAAGACCGCTGTCGCGGCTCCGGAGGGCGAGGCCGCCGAGGCCAAGCCGCGCCGCACGCGGAAGACCGCCGCGGCGGCCGAGGCCGCCGTCGACACGGCCGAGGGCGCGGAGGCCAAGCCGCGCCGCCGCACCCGCAAGACAGCCGCCGAGGCGGTCGAGGCAGCCGGGACCGTCACCGCCGGGATCCCGGCCCAGACGGCCCAGGAGCCCGAGACCGTCGAGGCCAAGCCGCGCCGCACGCGGAAGACGGCCGCTGCTGCCGCCACGGCCTCCGCCGATGGCACCGCCTCCGCCGATGGCGCGGCCGAGGCGAAGCCCAAGGCCCGCCGCACCCGCAAGGCCACGGCCACCGCGGAGCCCTCGGAGGGCTGACACCCGCCCGACGGCCCGGTCCCACTCAGGTGGGGCCGGGCCGTCGGCGTTCCCGCGGGCGCAAGCCAACCCACCGGAGACCGCACCTCACCCGCTACCCTCACCCCGTGAGCAGGCACGCCACCTTCACCCCGCCCCCGGGCGCCCGCGCATATCCCCTGCGCACGGCCCGCGGTGAGTTCGCCGTCGTCGACTCGTCGCCGAAGGCGGGTGCGCGGGTCAGGGGAGTCGTCCTGATGCTGCCCGGATTCACCGGGAGCAAGGAGGACTTCAGCCTGCTCCACGAGCCGCTCGGAGAGCGTGGGTACCGGGTCGTCGCCGTGGACGGACGGGGTCAGCACGAGTCGGACGGGCCGGTGTCCGACGAATCCGCCTACGCCCAGCGGGAACTGGCCCGGGATGTGCTCGCGCAGGCCGCGGCGGTCGGCGTTCCCCTGCACCTCGTCGGGCACTCGTTCGGCGGGCAGATCGCCCGTGCGGCCGTACTGCTCGACCACGCCCCCTTCCTCTCCCTCACCCTGGTCTCGTCCGGCCCGGCGGAGATCTCCGTCTCACAGCAGCAGCGCGTGAAACTGCTGCGGGACGCGCTCGCCGTCATGTCGATGGAGGAGGTCTGGGAGGCGATCCAGGCCATGGGGCCGCCGGAGGAGGTCGGCGGGCCCGCGCGCGGCATCGGCGACCAGGACCAGTTGCGGCGGCGCTGGCTGGGCAACAAGCCGGCCCAACTGCGCGCGACCGGACGCCAGCTGTGCACCGAGCCGGACCGCGTCACCGAACTCGCCGCCGTACCGCTGCCGTTCCACGTCCTGTCGGGGGCACACGACGACACCTGGCCGGTGGCGATCCTCGACGACATGGCCCTGCGGCTGAAGGCGCACCGCACGGTCATCACGGGAGCCGAGCACTCCCCCAACGCCGACCGGCCCCTGCCGATGGCCCGCGCCCTCGCCGACTTCTGGGACAGCGCCCGGACGGTCTAGAACTGCGCCCGCAGATGCTCCCAGAAGCCGTCCCGCAGGGCGCGCCGCAGGTCGGCCTGCCCGCGCAGCGAGTACTGCAACAGGCCCTCCGCCTCCACGAGCAGGTCCTGGTCGACCGAACCGGGCAGATAGGGGTGCCCGTGCAGCAGCTCCCCCAGCGTCTCCCGGCCGCGTGCCGCCAGCCATTTCGCCGCGATCTGGGCTCCGACGAACCGTACGTCCTCGCGGGTCGGCCGGCCCGTGGTCGCCTCGTAGGCGGCGGCCGTGCGGCGGGAGACGTACGGCTTGAAGAAGTCGAGGTCGAGGGTGCGCTGGCTGTCGACCTCCCACAGCAGGGGCTCCGCCTGGTTGCGGCCCTCCGGCGCCTCGATGCCCCACAGGTGGACCCGGGCGCCGTAGCCTTGCGCCGCCTCCACCGCCGACACCAGGTCCTCGTCACCGCCGAGCAGGGCCGCGTCGCTGATGGCACGGTGCCGGGCGAGTGACTCCAGGTCGGAGCGGATCAGCGAGTCGACACCCTTCTGCTGGTTGTTGGCGTTCAGATTGCCCAGGCGCACCTTCACGTCCGGCAGCTCCGCGATGGTCTGCTGCTCCGCCGTGTGGATGCGGCGGCGGGCACCGTCGTACCAGTAGACCCGCAGCAGCCTGCTGTCCGCGAAGATCGTGCGGGCTTTGTCAATGAGCGCGTCGATCAGGCCCTCGGCGTCCAGATCGAAGGCGCGGCGGTCCTCGGTACCGGCGACGAGGCGTCCCGCGGCCGCGTAGAGATACCCGGCATCGACGAAGATCGCATGGGTCGAGGGTGTCTTCGCCACCTCGGCGAGCATGCGCCGGAGCAGCTCGTTGGTGCTGTCGATGCGGGCGCTCAGGGCCGCGAGGTCGTCGTTCATCACTTCCATTGTCCTGGCGGTCACACTGCGAACACAACTGGTCCCGGTCGGTCCCGTAACGACACTCTTACGGCTCAGTAATTAGCCGTTCGAAAAATTTCCTTAGCGTAGGGAATGTTTGAACCATGCAGTCCTGTTGACCCATACGGAACACCGGGCACCGAAGCCTCGTGGGCCGCCACACCGAGTAGTTCTCCTCAGGAGGATGACCAGACGAAGGGAGAAGCCCTTGCGCTTCGAAATCATGCACCTCGACGATGTCGACGGCACGCCCGTGGACACGACCGTCGTGGACGCCGCCTCCGTCAACCGGATCGTTCAGCAGGCCGCCGCCACCGGGCAGCGCCTCTGGATCCGCCCGGCCGGGACCCCGGCCTCATAACGCGCGCAGCTCTCCCACACTTCGGAGCCCCCGCCCGGCATCGGCCGTGCGGGGGCTCCGCTGTTGCGGACCACTGTGGCCGGGGGCGTACTGGCTGAGGGGCCGAGCGACAGCGAACAGGACGGTGGGACGCATGTCCGTGACGGGCCGGTCGAACGGGGAGCTGCGGGAACAGGCGGCGGCCGAGGCCGCACGGCGATACGAGGACTCCACCGCGGAGCGTGAGCGGGTCGAGGGACGGCTGGCGGCCGGCGTGCGGTTCCCGGACGCCCCGGACGCCCTCGCCGTCCGCGCCGGCCGGATCCTGGAGCAGGGCGGTCTGTCGCCCTCGGCGGTCGTGGCGGACATCCACGGCGAGGCCATGGACCTGCCCGACGCCAACGAACGCATCATCGATCTGTCCAACGAGCTCCAGGCCTGGAGCTTCCTGCCCAGAGGTGTCAGGGCCGGGGCCTCGGTCGCCCGGATCACCCTGCGCCGCGACGGCCGTGAGCTTCCGCACGGCACCGGATTCATGGTGTCGCCGCGGCTGATGATGACCAACCACCACGTGCTGCCCGACGAGGGCTTCGCCCGCCGCTGCTTCGCCGAGTTCAACGCCCAGGTCACGGTCGACAACGTGCCCGACACCGCCGTCCGCATGGAACTCGACCCGGGGGCCTTCTTCGCCGCGGACAGCCGGCTGGACTTCGCCCTGGTCGCGGTCACGCCCGCCCCGGACGGCCGCCCGCCCGGCGAGATCTTCGGCTGGAACCGGCTCAGTGTGCGGCTCGGCAAGCTGGTGCTCGGCGAGAAGGTGAACATCATCGGTCACCCGGACGGCCGCCTCAAGGAAATCGTTCTGCGCGACAACGCGGTGCTCGTACGGCTCGACGACTTCGTCCACTACCGAACCGACACGCGCCCCGGCAACTCCGGCTCCCCCGTCTTCAACGACCAGTGGGAGGTCGTGGCCCTGCATCACAGCGGCGTGCCGAAGAAGGACGACCAGGGCCGCGTCCTGCGGAAGGACGGAAAGCCCTGGCGCCAGGGCGACGGCGACGACGCGATCGAGTGGGTCGCCAACGAGGGCGTCCGCATCAGCTCGATCCTCAAGCACCTGTCCCGGCTGGACCTCGCACCCGGGCCCCGCGCCCTGCTGACGGAGATGGGCCCGGACTCGGGCCTGGACCAGAGCACGGCCCCGCTCCCCTCGGCGGCGGTGCCCGGCGTCACGCCCCCGCCGGTCTCCGTCGCTCCGGTCACGGAGAGCGGGACGGACGCCGGTAAACCCAAGGCCGGACGCCCGGCCCGGAACACCGCCTTCGGCGGCCGCAGGCACCTGGTCTTCCTGCACGGCAGGGACCAGCACAAGAAGCAGCCGGACGACCTCCGCAGGACCTGGACATCCGGCCTGAACCGCGGCCTCACCCTCGCGTCCCTGCCCCCGATCGACCCGCAGGACGTGTGGTTCCCCTTCTACGGCACGAGACTGCACAACCTCGTGACCGGCAGGGAGAGCACGGCCGAGGCCATCGGCCTGGACGAGATGAGCGCCGCCGCTGCCGCCGAGGTCTTCGCCGCGGAGTCGCCCACCGGCTCCTACGAGCGGCTGATCTACGAGGCGGCCGCCCGGGCCGGCATGCCCCAGGACGGTCCGGCGGCCACGGAGGGCTTCGGGGCAGGACTGGTCGGCGCACTGCACCGGCCGCTGAGCTGGCTCGCCGCCCGGTCGGACGTGGACGAGTGGACCATCGCCACATTCCTGCGGGACGTCGACCTGTACCTCGGCGACAGCGCCGTGCGGCAGTCCGTGCTGGACAGCGTCCTGGAGACCATGCCCGCCAACGGCGAACTGGTGCTGGTCACGCACAGCCTGGGCACGGTCGTCGGCCTGGACCTGCTGACCCGGCTCCCGGACGGCCTCGACCCGGTCCTGCTCGTCACCGCGGGCAGCCCGCTCGGCCTGGACGGCGTCAACGAACGGCTCCTCGCCCACGGCCCGCACCGGCCGCCCCGGGTACGTGACTGGGTCAACGTCTGGTGCCCCACCGACGGGGTGGCCATCGGCTGCCCGCTGGAGGACGAGCGCTGGGGCAAGCTCACCCAGCTCGCCGTCTCCAACGGCCGCGACCGTGCGCACGACATCGACGAGTACCTCGCCCACCCGGGCGCGGCCGGTGCGATCGGCTCGGTGCTCGGCCGGGCCTGACGCGCCCCGTCAGCTCCCCTGGATCACCTGCGTGACGCCGTTGATGATCTGCTGCACGGCGATCGCGGAGAGCATCATGCCCGCGAGCCGTGTCACCAGGACCACACCGCCGTCCTTGATGATCCGGATGATCACCAGCGAGTAGCGCATCACCAGCCACAGCACGACATGGATGGCGAGGATCGCCGCCCACACGGAGACCTGAGCGGCGGCGGTGTGCGCCTTCTGCACGGCGAGGATGACCGACACGATCGCCCCCGGCCCGGCCAGCAGCGGCATGCCCAGCGGCACGAGGGCGACGTTGACGTCCTTGGTCTGCTTCGGCTCGTCGGTCTTCCCGGTGAGCAGATCGAGCGCGATCAGCAGAAGCAGCAGTCCGCCCGCGATCATCAACGCGGGCACGGAGACATGCAGGTAGTCGAGGATCTGATGCCCGAGCAGCCCGAACACGGTGATCACACCACCGGCGACACAGACGGCCTGAAAGGCCATCCGCTTCTGCACCTTGGCGGGCCGGCCGGCGGTGAGCGCGAGGAAGATCGGGGTGATCCCGGGGGGATCCATGATGACGAAGAGGGTGAGGAAGAGGGAGCCGAAGACGGCGAGTTCGAACATGGGTGTGATGGCCTTGCAGGGTTGATGAGACACACGGTTGCCGCAGTGGGCAGGCGTTCCGTGGTGGAGGAACGGGTGGGCACAGCGGACAACGCCGAGTGCCTGAAAACGGACCTGCAGAACAGGAACCTCAGACAGCTCCGCCGGCCCCCGGCACCGGAAACGCCCCGAAGGCCCGCCGAGTGATCTCCCCGTACACCTCGGGATCCGTCGTGTACTCCCCGAGCACGCATGTCTTCCGGCTGCCGTGATAGTCACTGGACCCGGTCACCAGGAGCCCCAGCTCCTTCGCCAGCCCCCGCAACCGCGCCCGCGTGTCCGCGTCGTGGTCCATGTGGTCGACCTCGATGCCGTCCAGCCCGGCCGCGGCCATCTCGGCGATCGCCGCCTCCGGCACCGTACGCCCCCGCTTGCTCGCCCCGGGATGCGCGAACACCGTGACCCCGCCCGCGCCCTTGACCAGCCGGATCGCCTCGAAGGGGTCGGTCTCGTGCTTCTCGACGTAGGCCCGGCCGCCATCGGCCAGCCAGTCCTCGCTGAAGGCGTCGTTCACGGTCGGCACGACACCCAGCTCGACGAGCGCGCTCGCCACGTGCGGACGCCCGACGGACCCGTCACCGGCGATCCGCAGCACCTGCTCCCAGGTCACGGGCACGCCCAGTCCCTGAAGCTTGGCGATCATGCCCTGCGCCCTGGGCACCCGGTCGTCCCGGACCAGCTCGCGCTCGGCGAGCAGCGCCGGCTCCTCGGCGTCGAAGAGGTAGGCCAGCATGTGCATGCTGATGCCGTCGAGCCGGCAGGAGAGCTCGGCCCCGGTGACCAGCGTCAGCCCCTCGGGCAGCCCGGCCCTCGCCTCGGCGTGCCCGCGGGTGGTGTCGTGATCGGTGAGCGCGACGACGTCCAGCCCGGCCGCGGCGGCCTTGCGCACCAGCTCGGCCGGGGTGTCCGTGCCGTCGGAAGCGGTGGAGTGGGTGTGCAGATCGATACGCACGACGCGGACTCCAGACACTGACGGGACGAACAGGGCTGCTCAAGGATAACCGGATTTTCAACGACCGCTGTCACACCCGAATCCGGTAAGCACCCCCTACACCAAGGCTCTCCAAGGGGCGCGGGACTGTGTTGATGTGCGGCTCCGCCGCGTGGGCGCGACCAGCCCCCACCGATCCGCAGCCGCCCGCCGACCAAGCCCCCACCCCCACAGGCGCTACGGCTGAAGCAAGCGCGGCGAGAGGGCCCCGCACGGCACCAGCTCCACCTCCGCCCCCGCGTCCCGCACATCCGCGAGCACCAGCTCGTCGTACATCAGCAACCCCGACTGCTCCGGCCACACGACCGCCCACAGCCACATCCCGAGCGCCTCGCCGGCGAACACCGCGCGGTCGTCCGGCGCCCCGGTCACATGCCACAGCGGCGTCGGCCGCCCCGCGGCGAGCACCTTGGCCTGGGCCGGCTTCTCGACGTTCATGTACGGCCCCGGGTCCGGGCCGTCGATACCCGCGTACCGCGCGCCGAGACCGACACCCAGCTCCTCGGCCACCAGGATCAGCTCGCCCATCCCGCCGAGCGGCCCGGGTCCCGTGCAGGCCACGGCCGTGGCGCGGCCACCCGTACGGTCGTCCCCCGCGCAGGCCACACCCGTGAACAGCCAGCCGACCGGCAGCGGCCAGGGCATCCACACCGGCACCTGAGTCCGGTGCACCACGACGTTGAGGGCATCGACGCTGGGCGGTATCACAGGCTGCACCGGATGGACGGTGCCGTGCACATCGCACTGCCAGGAGTCGGAGAAGAGGCCGGGAGCCCTGACCCGGCCACCGCACTTCGGGCAACTGGGTTCGCCCCTCATAGGGCCCCACGGTCCTACCCCCGCCCCGCCGCGTCAAGGACGATCACCCAACCGGACGGAACCCTTCACCCCCGCACTAGATGTAGCTTGCATTAGTTAGCATGGCTAACTTAGTATGTGTATATACCAACTACCTCGTCTCGGGAAAGGGAGCACGCAATGGACCCCTTCGACGCCGGAACGGGCGGCCTCCTCAAGCAGCCCAAGTCCGTGTGGGCGACCGCCGGAGCGTCGGTCGTCGCCTTCATGGGCATCGGACTCGTCGACCCGATCCTGCCGTCCATCGCCTCGGGCCTGAACGCCTCGGCCAGCCAGGTCTCCCTGCTGTTCACCTCGTACTTCCTCATCACCGCGATCGCGATGCTGGTCACGGGCTTCGTCTCCAGCCGCATCGGCGGCAGGAAGACCCTGCTGCTCGGCCTCGCCCTGGTCGTGGTCTTCGCGGGACTGTCGGGCACCTCCGGATCCGTCGGCGAACTGGTCGGATTCCGGGCCGGCTGGGGGCTCGGCAACGCGCTGTTCGTCTCGACGGCCCTCGCGGTCATCGTCGGAGCGGCGGCGGGCGGCAGCGCTGCGGCGATCCTGCTGTACGAGTCGGCCCTCGGCCTCGGCATGGCCTGCGGTCCGCTGCTGGGCGCCCTGCTCGGCGACGCCAGCTGGCGCTACCCGTTCTTCGGTACGGCCTTCCTGATGGCCGTCGGCTTCCTGTGCATCGCGGTATTCCTGAGGGAGCAGCCGAAGCCCGCCCGCAAGACCTCGCTCCTGGACCCGGTCAAGGCCCTCGGCCACGGCGGCCTCGCCTCGGCCGCGGTCTCGGCGTTCTTCTACAACTACACGTTCTTCACCGTGCTGGCCTTCACCCCGTTCGTGCTGGACATGAGCCCGTACCGGTCGGGTGCGGTGTTCTTCGCCTGGGGTGTACTGCTCGCCGTGTTCTCGGTGATCGTGGCCCCGCGCCTGCAGAGGCGGTTCGGCTCGCTGAGGGTCCTCGGCGGTTCACTGGTGCTGCTCGCGGCCGACGTGCTCGTGCTCGGCTACGGCGACCACACCACGGCCGTCGTCTGCACGATCCTGTCCGGCGCCTTCATCGGCGTGAACAACACCGTCTACACCGAGCTGGCACTCGGCGTCTCGGACGCGCCCCGGCCGGTGGCGAGCGCGGGCTACAACTTCGTGCGCTGGTTCGCGGCGGCGGCCGCCCCGTTCTTCGCACCGAAGATCGAGGAGTGGACCGATCTCCACATCCCGTTCGTGGTGGCCGCCGTCACGGCCGTACTGGGCGCGCTCGTCGTGGTCGTACGCCGGAAGGCCCTCACCCACGAGGCCGAGGAGCTGGAGCCGAGGCACGCGACCGAGGACGGCGTCGCCGTCTTCGCCAACTGAGTCGACTGGGCCAACTGACGCTTTTCGGCCATGGGTTGGTGAGGTTCCTCACTCAGGCCTCACTCCAGCGGGACGGACTTCCGGGACGGATCCCGGAGGTCCGTCCCCTGGTTCAGCCACCGCTCCTGGAGCGCCTGGGCGCCGTGCACGCGCTTCCAGGCGGCCTCGTTCGGAGTCATCGGCAGCAGCGGCAGGAACCGTACGGGGTCGAGGGGTTCGTCGAGCTCCAGGTCCTCGACCAGACCGCCCGGTTCGGCTACCAGGACCGAGGTGAAGGGGGCTCCGGGCCACAGCGGCTCGCCGACGTCCAGGGAGGCACCTGGGGCCACGATCAGGCCCTCCACCTGCGGGGACGCGGCGAGTACGGCGAGCGGGCGGAGCACCTTGTCCGTCTCGGCGAGCCCGGCCCGCACCGACAGGACCAGCTCCGCGCGCGGCCCCTTGACCGGATCGGCGACCGCCGCCGTGGGCTCCGTCATGGGCTGCGCGGACATGCCGAGCGTGGCGTAGCGGGCGATGCCGCCCTCCTGGAAACGCAGCACCTCGATGCGGTCCGTACCGAGGAACGTCACTGCCGCGCGCGCGTCCGGTTCGCCCAGCGCGGTGCGCAACCGGGCCTCGACCAGAGGAAGAACATCAGCCATGCGGTGAGCATAGAACTCGTCAGTAGCGGGCAAAGGAGCACCTTGACAGTTTTCTCGGCTGCTACTCTTGCCCGGTGGTTCGGGGCAGCACGCAGAAGCGTCGCGATCAAGCCCCGACGCCGATGGAACTCCCTTACGAGGGACCGGCCGGAGGAGGTGGGGCTGCAATGGATCGAAGTCGACCGTGCAGTAGCACCACGCTCTCCCGCCGCTGATGTAGCTGCTCTGTCTCTCTGGCCGGCCGCCACCTCTCGCACTCGCTTCACCGCGGAAGAGCGCTTCGTTTCGTTTTTCCTGATCTGCCTCAGTAGCTGAATCAGTAACGAAGCCCGCCACCGCGACGGTGCGGTGCTCCCCGCTTTGTGGACGTGCCAAACATCAGCAGTCACTACGTCCTCATTCCGGGTAGTTCCACCCGTCGCCGCCGGCGCCTTTCGTTGCCCTCTCGCGAAGGAGCCCGCCATGTCGATGATTCGCGACCTGCGCGCCGTGGTCCGTCCGTCCCGCGTCTCGCTGCGCAAGGACAGTGGCACTTACGACGCCACCCGCAGCCCGGCGACGGCCACCGCCGTCGTCGACTGCGCCATCTACCGCGACGGCCGCCGCGTCGAGACCGAGACCCCGCTGACCCCGCACGAGGCGGTGCGCCTGGTGCGCCGCGACGGGGGCTTCGTGTGGATCGGCCTGCACGAGCCGACCGAGGCCGAATTCTCCGGCATCGCCAGTGAGTTCGGACTGCACCCGCTGGCCGTGGAGGACGCCGTCCAGGCCCACCAGCGGCCCAAGCTGGAGCGCTACGACGACTCGCTCTTCACGGTCTTCAAGACCATCCACTACGTCGAGCACGACCAGCTCGACGCCAACAGCGAGGTCGTCGAGTCCGGCGAGGTCATGTGCTTCACCGGACGGGACTTCTTCATCACCGTCCGGCACGGCGGCCAGGGCTCCCTGCGCGCCCTCAGGCACCGCCTCCAGGACGACCCCGAGCTGCTGGCCAAGGGCCCCTCGGCCGTGCTGCACGCCATCGCCGACCACGTCGTAGACGGCTACATCGCGGTCGCCGACGCGGTGCAGGACGACATCGACGAGGTGGAGACCGAGGTGTTCTCCCCGGGGCGCAAGGGCTCGCCGCGCGGTTCGGACGCCGGCCGGATCTACCAACTCAAGCGCGAGGTGCTGGAGTTCAAGCGGGCCGTGTCGCCGCTGCTGCGGCCCATGCAGCTGCTGAGCGAGCGGCCGATGCGGCTGATCGACCCGGACATCCAGAAGTACTTCCGGGACGTCGCCGACCACCTGGCCCGGGTCCAGGAGCAGGTCCTCGGCTTCGACGAGCTGCTCAACTCCATCCTCCAGGCCAACCTCGCGCAGGCGTCCGTGGCGCAGAACGAGGACATGCGGAAGATCACCTCCTGGGCGGCCATCATCGCCGTACCGACCATGGTCTGTGGCGTCTACGGCATGAACTTCGACCACATGCCGGAACTGCACTGGCGGTACGGCTACCCGGTGATCATGGGCATCACCGTGGTCATCTGCCTGGGCATCCACCGCACACTGAAGCGGAACGGATGGCTGTGAGCAGCCTGGATAGGCTGGGTCCCATGACAAGCGAGCTGCTCGGCCAGGCCCTCGTCGAGGAGGCCACCAAGAAGTCCGGCCTCGTCTGGGTCCAGGGCCCGGACGGCCCGGCGCGTGCGCTCTGGCACGTGTGGCACGAGGGTGCCGCGTGCCTGATCGGCGACGGACCCGGCGAGCAGCCGCTGCCGGGGCTCGCCGACGGGGGCGAGGCCCGGGTGACGGTCCGCAGCAAGGACAAGGGCGGCCGGCTGGTCTCCTGGACGGCCCGGGTCACCGAGCTCGCGCCGGGCTCCGAGGCGTGGGACGCGACGGTCGCCGAGCTCAAGGGCAAACGGCTGAACGCGCCCGACGGCGAGGCCATGACCGGCCGCTGGGCCCGCGAGTGCCGGGTGCTGCGCCTGGAACCGACCGGGACGACGGCGCCGCTGCCCGACGGCTCCCTGTCCGAGCCGCCCCTGCCGTCCCCGGCGATCACCCGCCGGCCGATTCCGGCGGGGCTGCACCGCCTGCTGCTGAAGAAACGCAAACGCCAGTAGCGGCCGGACGCGCGTAGCACTCGCTACGACGTCGGCAGCTGCCGGCCGTAGTCCACCGTCTCGTTCTTCTCCGGCTCCCTGAGGGAGAAGTCCTCTCCCCAGGCGGAGAACGTGAGGGTGCCCGCGCCGCCGGCCCGCTCCAGGCGCAGCGGATACGGCTTGCCCTCGAGGGAGACCTCCAGGGCGCCGCCGGAACCCTTGTCGCCCGTGATGCGGATGGTGCGGACGCCCGCCTGCTCCTCGTGGCCGTCCGTCGCGAGTGTGCCGTGCAGGGTCAGCAGACCGTCGAGGAGGACTCCCTTGTCCGTGAAACCGCTGAACTTCTTGTACGCGGGGTCGCCCTGCGGCACCTTCACGAACTTGCCGCCGAGCTTGGAGGCCGCGGCCGCGTCCCCCTCGCCCTTTCCGCCCTGGCCGTCACCGTGACTCCAGAACTCGGCGTCGGCCTTGACGAAGAGCTGCTCGCCGAGGCGCAGCAGCTGGAAGGTCGTCCCCTCGGTGGTGACCGAGCCCTCGCCGCCGTCGGCCTTCAGACGCATGTCGAGCGCGTACGTCTTCTCGCCGCTGACGACGCTGCCGTGCACCCGGACCGCCCCGGCGGACTCGGCGGCCGTGCGGGTCTTGCCCTGGATCTTCCCGGCGGGCAGTCTGCCGACCCCGTTGGTGCCCTCGTTGGGATCCTCCGCGCAGCCGGTGAGCACCGTCCCCGTCACGAGCAGTGCGCACATCGCGCTCGTGAGTACGGCACTACGGCTTCGGCCGTGGCGAATCGGAGTCACAGGTGGAGCTGCCTCTCTGCGGGGAGACCTGAACGGCGTACCGCAGGGTACCGGGCACGTGCGGGCAGGTCGGAGCCAGTCCGTCCGGACCGCCCGCCGACGCACCGCCGATCGGGACGGGCTAGCCTGAAGCCCACCCGAGCGGGCAATTCGGAACAGACAGATACACAGGCAGGCACAGAGACAGGCACCAGGAACCACCCCGCACGAAAAGGAGCCGCGGCCATGGCAGCGGGCGCCCCCCGGATCTTCGTATCGCACCTCTCCGGTGTCGCCGTCTTCGACCCTGCGGGCGACCAGGTGGGGCGGGTGCGCGATCTGGTCGTCATGCTGCGGGTGGGGCAGCGGCCGCCGAGGCTGCTCGGCCTCGTCGTCGAACTCGCCACCCGCCGCCGCATCTTCCTGCCCATGACCCGGGTCACCGCCATCCAGTCGGGTCAGGTCATCACCACCGGCGTGCTCAACGTCCGGCGCTTCGAGCAGCGGCCCACCGAGCGGCTGGTCTTCGGGGAGCTGCTGGACCGGCGCGTGACGCTCACCGAGACCGGCGAGGACGTCACCGTCCTCGACCTGTCGGTGCATCAGCTGCCGGCCCGCCGGGAGTGGGAGATCGACCGGGTCTTCGTCCGCAAGGGCAGAAAGGGCAGCGCCTTCCGGCGGGCCAAGGGCGAGGCGCTGACCGTCGAGTGGACCGCCGTCACCGGCTTCTCCCTGGAGGAGCAGGGGCAGGGCGCCGAGAACCTGCTCGCCACGTTCGAGCAGCTGCGCGCCGCCGACCTGGCCAACGTCCTGCACCACCTCTCCCCCAAGCGCCGGGCCGAGGTCGCCGCCGCCCTCGACGACGACCGGCTGGCCGACGTGCTGGAGGAGCTCCCGGAGGACGACCAGATCGAGATCCTCGGCAAGCTGAAGGAGGAGCGCGCCGCCGACGTCCTGGAGGCCATGGACCCGGACGACGCGGCCGACCTGCTGGGCGAGCTGCCGACGGACGAGCAGGAGCGGCTGCTGAATCTGATGCAGCCCGGCGACGCGGCCGACATGCGGCGCCTGATGTCGTACGAGGAACGCACGGCGGGCGGTCTGATGACCACCGAGCCGATCGTGCTGCGCCCGGACGCCTCCGTCGCCGACGCCCTCGCCCGCATCCGCGAGCCCGACCTCTCCCCCGCCCTCGCCGCCCAGGTCTACGTCTGCCGGCCACCGGACGAGACACCGACCGGCAAGTACCTGGGCACGGTCCACTTCCAGCGGCTGCTGCGCGAGCCACCGCCCTCGCTGGTCAGCTCGATCGTGGACAGCGACCTGCAACCGCTGGACCCCGAGGCGGACCTGCCGGCCATCGCCGGGTTCTTCGCCACGTACGACATGGTCGCGGCGCCCGTAGTCGACGAGGCGGGGGCGCTGCTGGGCGCGGTGACCGTGGACGACGTCCTCGACCACATGCTGCCCGAGGACTGGCGGGAGACGGAGTTCCATCTGGACGAGGAGGTGCCGACCGATGGTTCCTGAGCGCGAGACCCCGCGCGAGCGCACGCCGGCCGGCGCCACGGCCGCGAGCCGGCCCCGCGCGACCCGGCTCGACCAGCCCGGCGTGCCCAGGCGCCGGTTCCTGCCCGAGTACGACCCGGAGGCCTTCGGGCGCCTTTCGGAACGCATCGCGCGCTTCCTGGGCACGGGCCGGTTCCTGGTCTGGATGACGGCCGTCATCATCCTGTGGGTGGCCTGGAACAGCCTCGCCCCGCGTGACCTGCGCTTCGACGAGTACCCGTTCATCTTCCTGACCCTGATGCTGTCGCTCCAGGCCTCCTACGCCGCTCCGCTGATCCTGCTCGCGCAGAACCGGCAGGACGACCGTGACCGGGTCAATCTGGAGCAGGACCGCAAGCAGAACGAGCGGTCGATCGCGGACACCGAGTACCTGACCCGCGAGGTCGCCGCCCTGCGGATCGGCCTGGGCGAGGTCGCCACCCGCGACTGGATCCGCTCGGAGCTCCAGGACATGGTGAAGGAGATGGAGGAGCGGCAGAACGGCCACCGCCACGACCCTGTCGTATTCCCGGCGGAACGGTCACGCGGACGTGACGCAGACGACCGCTGACAGGCTTTCCTACGCACCGGTACAGCGCCGTACCATCGTCCTATGGCTACGGAAGACGCGGTGCGCGAGGCACTGGCGACGGTGAACGACCCCGAGATCCACAAGCCCATCACCGAACTCGGGATGGTCAAGTCGGTGGAGATCGGCGCGGACGGGGCGGTCGCGGTCACCGTGTACCTCACGGTCTCGGGCTGTCCGATGCGGGAGACGATCACGCAGCGCGTGACCGACGCGGTCTCCGGCGTCGAGGGCGTCACCCGCGTCGACGTCACGCTCGACGTGATGAGCGACGAGCAGCGCAAGGAGCTGGCGAACGCCCTGCGCGGCGGCCAGACCGAGCGCGAGGTCCCCTTCGCCAAGCCCGGCAGCCTCACCCGCGTCTACGCGGTCGCCTCCGGCAAGGGCGGCGTGGGCAAGTCCTCGGTGACGGTGAACCTGGCGGCGGCCATGGCGGCCGACGGCCTCAAGGTCGGTGTCGTGGACGCCGACATCTACGGCCACTCCGTGCCCCGCATGCTCGGCGCCGACGGCCGTCCCACCCAGGTCGAGAACATGATCATGCCGCCGTCGGCGAACGGCGTGAAGGTCATCTCCATCGGCATGTTCACCCCGGGCAACGCCCCGGTCGTCTGGCGCGGCCCGATGCTCCACCGCGCCCTGCAGCAGTTCCTCGCGGACGTCTACTGGGGCGACCTGGACGTCCTCCTCCTGGACCTGCCGCCCGGCACCGGCGACATCGCGATCTCCGTCGCCCAGCTGGTCCCGAACGCAGAGATCCTGGTCGTGACGACCCCGCAGCAGGCGGCGGCCGAGGTCGCCGAGCGCGCGGGCTCCATCGCCGTGCAGACCCATCAGAAGATCGTCGGCGTGGTCGAGAACATGTCCGGCCTGCCCTGCCCGCACTGCGACGAGATGGTCGACGTCTTCGGCACGGGCGGCGGCCAGGTCGTGGCCGACGGCCTGACCCGCACGACCGGCGCCAACGTCCCGGTCCTCGGCAACATCCCCATCGACGTCCGCCTCCGCGAGGGCGGCGACGACGGCAAGCCGGTCGTCCTGACGGACCCGGACTCCCCGGCGGGCTCGGCACTCCGAGCGATCGCGGGCAAGCTGGGAGGCCGGCAGCGGGGGCTGTCGGGCCTGTCCCTGGGGATCACTCCGAGGAACAAGTTCTAGATCAGGACGCCGCTGGGGGCAGCGCCCTCAGGGGCGCGGGGAACTGCGCGAACAACCACATCGCACCCGCAGCCGCCACAAGACCCGAGGCCCTACGGCGAGGGGGCGCCGAAAACAACCGGCGCCCCTTTGATCAGGCGTAAGCGGCGATGTCCTTCACCACGGCGAAGCCGAGCCCATACGCACTCATGCCCCTGCCGTACGCCCCGACATGAACCCCGGCCGACGTCGACCCGGCCAGCACCCACCCGAACTCGGACTCCCGGTAGTGGAACGCCGTCGGAACACCGTCAACCGGCAACGACAACGTCGACCAGTCGGCCCCGTCGAGGTCGTCCGCCAGCACCCACGCCGTCTCCGTCTGCTGCTCCAGCCAGTCGTCCCGCAGGGAGTGGTCCATCTGCCCGGGCCATGTGGAGGACAGCAGCCCCACACCCGCGAGCCACGCCGCGGAGGACACCGACGTGGCCTCCAGCAACCCCGTACCGTCCGCACTGCGCCGCGAGGGATGCGCCGCGACGGTGACCACGACCGCGAACTTCTCCTTCGCCTCCTGATCACCCCCGGCGACGAACTCGTTGCGCACCCTGGGTTCGTCTCCGTGCCCGATCGACCCGTGTTCCACGGCCCCGTCGGCCGTCGTACCGACCTGCATCAGCCAGCGCGGCCCCGTGAAGGCCTCATCGAGGCCGTACCACGGGAAGGGCGCGCGCAGGTAGCCGTCGACGTTACGCCGGGCGGAGGGGACCTGTTGTCCGTCCTCCGCGGCCGGCGCCTGCGCGACTCCTGGACTCGTCGTCTCCATGTGCCCGGACGCCTCCTCGCTCTAGTCGGACCGGAACGGCCCGCCCCCCTTCGGGCGTACTCTTCCGGTCCGCACAACAACTCGGCAGCATAGCCACACCACTGCGAGCAGCAGGGAAAGCGCCCGGCGCGTGCGCCGCACGGGGGCCTGGTTCAGGCCGTACACAGCCCGACCGGAGTATGAAACGCGTCACGCGAGTCGCTCAGGTGGCGTCCGCGTCAAAGGGCGGACGGTCGTCCCGGTCGGGCGTCTCGGGCTTCTTCGTCATGTCGATACGGCCACCGGACGAACCGGCGGAGCCGGAGGACGACGAGGAGGACGACGTGTCGGAGTCACGGCTGTGGACGGCGTCGGTGACCTCGGCCATCTCCTTCTTCAGGTCGAAGCCGTTGCGGATCTCCTTGAGCCCCAGGTCCTCGTTGTCCAGCTGCTTGCGGATGAACGCCTTGGGGTTGAGATCCTCGAACTCGAAGTCCTTGAACTCCGGGCCGAGTTCCTCCCGGATGTCGTGCTTGGCGCTCTCCGAGAACTCACGGATCTTCCGGATCGTGCGTGTCACGTCCTGGATGACCTTGGGGAGCTTGTCCGGACCGAAGACGAGCACGGCGAGGACGATGAGCGTCACCAGCTCGAGTGGTCCTATGTCATTGAACACCTGAAGCTCCTTGCGATGTCCTCGGTCCTCGGCCCTCGGTGGTCGGCCCTCGGTGGTCGGTGCGGGTCTTGCCGTGGTCCGGGCCGGATCCACGGTACCCGGCGATCCTGTCCGACCGGTACTGTCCCGAGACCTCCGAGTGCGAGGAGTGGGAGCGCTTTCCGAATTGTTTGCCTTGTTGGTCCCTGTGCGTCCCGGACATCACGGCTCAGCTGCCGCCGGAGGAGCCGAGGACGAGTGAGACCGTCCGTTCCTTGCCACCGCGCTCCAGCGTCAGTTCCAGCCGGTCGCCGGGACGGTGGGCCCGGGTCTTGACGATCAGTTCCTCGCCCGAGTGGACCCGTTGGCCGTCGACCGTGGTGATGACGTCGCCCGCCTTGATCCCGGCCTTGGCGCCCGGGCCGCCCACGGTGACCGGCGGTCCGCCCTCGCTGCCCTCCGCGGCGACCCGGGCGCCGTCGCCCGTGAAGTCCATGTCCAAGGTGACGCCGATCACCGGATGGGTCGCCCTGCCGGTGTTGATCAGCTCCTCGGCCACGCGTTTGCCCTGGTTGATCGGTATGGCGAAGCCGAGGCCTATGGAGCCGGACTGGCCGCTCTCCGGTTCGGAGCCGCTGTCCGCCGAGCGGATGGCCGAGTTGATGCCGATGACCCGGCCCCGGGAGTCGAGCAGGGGCCCGCCGGAGTTGCCGGGGTTGATGGGCGCGTCGGTCTGGAGCGCGTCGACATACGACACGTCGCTGCCGTCGCCCTTCTCGCCGCCCGCCGTGATGGGCCGCTGCTTGGCGCTGATGATGCCGGAGGTGACGGTTCCGGCCAGGTCGAAGGGCGCGCCGATGGCCACGACAGGGTCACCGACCTGCATGTTGTCCGAGTTGCCGAGGGGCAGCGGGGTGAGGCCGCGTACGCCCTTCACCTTCACTACGGCGAGGTCGTAGCCGCTGTCCCGGCCGACGAGCTCGGCCTGGGCGGTCTCCCCGCTGTTGAAGGTCACGGTGATCTCGCCGGAGGATCCGGCGGGCCGCACGACGTGGTTGTTGGTGAGGATGTGACCGCGGGCGTCGAGCACGAAGCCGGTGCCGGTGCCCTGTTCGCCGGAGCCGCTCACATGCAGGGTGACCACGCTGGGCAGGGCCCGCTGGGCGATCCCGGCCACGCTGTCGGAGTCCCGTCCCGCGGACTCCTTGCCGGCCTGGGGCAGCTCGACGGTCCCGATGCCCCCGTTCCGCTCCAGATACGTCCCTGCCGCGCCGCCGATCCCTCCGGACAGGACCGCCAGCAGCACGGCACCGCCCGCCAGGGCCTTCCTGCCCCGCTTGCGCCGCTGTTCCGTACTGGGGACACCGGCCCCGGTCTGCTGGAGGGGGCCGGGGGCCGCCCAGGGGTCGTATCGCTGCCAGGGGTCGGACGCGGGGGCAGGTGCCGGTGCCGGGATGCTGGGAGTGGTCGCCGACGCCGACGGTGCGACGGCCGCCGGCGGGACGGGGGCGGCCGGTATGGACGCCTGGCTCGGTATCGCCGTGCCGTGCGTCGGCGTGCCCGCCGCCGGATGCTGGACCGGCGGCGCGGGCGCCCAGGGGCCCGGTTCGCCGTAGGGCGGAGTGCTGTACGGGTCGGGGTCGTGCAGCGGCTTGGCCGCACCGCCGACCGGTACGACGGACTCCACGGCGGTGCCGGCGGGCTCCTCGGGGCGCCTCAACTCGTAGTCACCCGCGTCCTCGTCCTGCCGCACGGCGGGCCGCGCCAGCTCGAAGTCACCGTCGTCGCCGACGGAGTCAGCCGGGGCCGCCCCCTGCCCCTCCGGCTCCCCTGGCTCCCCCAGAGCGTCCTGCGGCCGTGGACGGCTCCACCACTTCGCTTTCGTGGGCTTCCCCTCGTTCATGCTCTCCCCACAGCCGCGGCACGGCTCGATGCGGTGACCGCGGTTCGTCGAATCGGCGCCCGGCCACACCTCGGCAGCGGGCGACAACCCCCGGATTCAATCAGGTTCGCCGCCCGGTGCGCAGAGGACGGTCAGCGGGCCGTCCGCGAGGAGGCGGAAGGAGAGGCGGACGAGGCCGGGTCCGGGAGGGGCACGGCGAGCAGGGGCGCCGCGATCTCGGGGACCGCGGACCACGAGGTCAGGGCGGCCGGCGCGGCCACCTCGAGCGGATGTATCAGCGGGGACATGGCCACGGCACCGGCCACCACCGGGGCGGTCAGCGCGTGCACGGCGTGGTGCCGGGCGGCGGGCGGCATTCCGGGCAGCAGCGGTGCGGACACCTCGGTCGGGGCGACCGGGGTCTGGCCGAGCAGGCTCTGGTCGTGCACCTGTCCGAGCAGGGGCGCCGCGCCCCGGCGCCGCTGGGAGTCCGGTGTCGTCGTCGCGCCCGCGCCCTGCGTGCGCGTGGGTGTCACATTGCTTCCCGTGCCGGAGCCGCCGCGGGCCTCCGTGTCGCCGGGGGTGCCGGTGGTGACGCCACCCAGGGCGATCGCGGCCAGGGACACGGCCCCGGCGGCCGCGAAAGCGAACCGCAGCCGCGAGGAGGACCTGTCGGACTCGGGCCGGCCCACGTCATGGATACGGAAGCCCCGGCCCCCCGAAGGAAGGCCTCGGCCGTCGGAGGGCAGCACGGGGATGTGCGGCCGGGACGGCGCGTACCCGAACTCGAACCGCTCGCCGCGCTTCGTGCCGAAGGCCCCGGACGATCCGAACCGTCCGGACAGTCCCCCGGGCAGCCCTCCGCCACCCGGGGGCATACCGTCACCGTCCGGGTCGCCCCCCGCGGGTAGTCCCTGCAGGCGGGCCAGGAAACTCTCCGAGGGAGGCGGTGGAGCCGCCTCGGCGAACACGTTCTTCAGCCGGCGCTGGGCGTCCACCTCCGCCTTGCATTTCGGGCAGGTGGCCACATGCGCCAGTACGCGCTCCCGCGCGTCATGACCGAGCTCTCCGTCCACCAGGGCGGAGAGTCGGTCTCCCAGGTGCTGCTCTGCGAGGTGTCCCTCGAAGGACTCAGGACGTGATCCGCTCACGCGCTCGCGCCCCCTCCTCCCAGTGCGGGAACACGGGGCACGAAGGAGCGGCGCTCGGCACGCGCCTCGGGGGAGCGGTGCGCGAGGGCCTTGCGCAGCTGGGAGCGGCCACGGTGGATCCGCGAGCGGACCGTGCCGAGCTTGACGCCGAGCGTCGCGGCGATCTCCTCATACGACAGTCCTTCGATGTCGCACAGGACGACCGCGGCACGGAACTCGGGGGCCAGGGTGTCGAGGGCCTGCTGGACGTCCGCGTCGAAGTGCGCGTCGTTGAAGACCTGCTGCGGCGTGGGCTCCTTGCTGGGCAGCCGCTCGGCCGCGTCCTCGCCGAGCGCGTCGAAGCGGATGCGCTGCTTGCGGCGGACCATGTCCAGGAACAGGTTCGTGGTGATGCGGTGCAGCCAGCCCTCGAAGGTGCCCGGCGTGTAGGTCGACAGGGAGCGGAAGACACGGACGAAGACCTCCTGAGTGAGGTCCTCGGCGTCGTGCTGGTTGCCGGTGAGGCGGTAGGCGAGCCGGTAGACCCGGCCGCTGTGCGTGCTGACGATCTCCTCCCAGGTGGGCGGAGTCCACGCCTGCCCGTCCGCGTCGGTGGAGAAGGTCGCGGTCTGGGCGAAGTCAGCGGCGTGGCTGTGGTCAGCAGTGTCGTTCACGGATGTCGGCCTGCCCGCCGATCCGAGGAAGCGCCGGAACACTCCTCCGCGATCCACAGGCGCAGCCGCACCTCCCCTGTCAGCTCTGGTGGTGTCCAGTGGAGCCCCTACCATAGCCACCTCGCCCGTTAGGACCGGATAAGCGGTTTTACGAGAATTTGATCTGGGCTGATACGCCTCGTACTGCTGCGACGGCACTTGCTCGGCGTCCTCGTCCATCGCATGCCCCCCGTCCCGGCCCGCGCCGCTCGCTCATCCCTTTAAACGACCGGTCCCATCTGCGGGTTCCCGCACCCAACGGATACAGTCACGCCGAGGCA
This sequence comes from Streptomyces sp. NPDC055506, assembly GCF_053643595.1. Classification (NCBI taxonomy): domain Bacteria; kingdom Bacillati; phylum Actinomycetota; class Actinomycetes; order Kitasatosporales; family Streptomycetaceae; genus Streptomyces; species Streptomyces sp. NPDC055506. Next base: position 25,136 of record NZ_JBSHKH010000094.1, read on the forward strand.
TTCACGGGGACAGGAGAGGGTCATTACCGGCAACCGGCAGACGAGCTGGGCGTTCGCCGACGCCTATGTCGCCGAGGACGACGCGCTGCGCTGGGCCCGTGACCGGGCCCGTGACGCGGGGCTGCGCTCGGTGACGCCCGGCACGGGCTCCGCGCTGGGGTTGCTGGCCGCCTCCGTCGACGCGAAGGCCGTCGCGGAGATCGGGACCGGCTGCGGTGTCTCCGGGATCCACCTCCTGCACGGTATGCGGCCCGACGGTGTGCTGACGACCGTGGACCCCGAACCGGAGCACCAGCAGTTCGCCCGTCAGGCCTTCCGTGCCGCCGGCTTCGCCAGCAACCGGGCCCGCTTCATCCCGGGCCGTGCCCTGGACGTGCTGCCCCGCCTCGCGGACTCCGGCTACGACCTCGTCTTCTGCGACGGTGACCGCCTCGAGGTCATGGACTACCTCGCTGAATCGTTGCGGCTGCTGCGCCCCGGTGGGCTCGTCGTCTTCGAGGGCGCCTTCGCGAACGGCCGGACGGTGGACTCCGGACCGCAGCCCACGGAGGTGCTGCGACTGCGGGAGCTGCTGCGCACGGTGCGCGAGAGCCAGGAGCTGGTGCCGTCACTGCTGCCGGTGGGCGACGGCCTGCTGTGCGCGGTGAAACGCTAGCCGGATCGCACGTTAGCGGCGCGGATGGCGGGGCAGTCGAAAGTCATTGATGAGAAAACAACCGCCCCGGCACCACAGATGATGCCGGGGCAGCTGAAAGGGTATGGTCGCTTGCGCCTCAGCCGACGACCTTCTTGAGGGCGTCGCCCAGCGCGTCGGCCTCGTCCGGGGTCAGCTCGACGACGAGCCGACCGCCGCCTTCGAGCGGAACGCGCATGACGATGCCCCGCCCCTCCTTGGTCACCTCGAGCGGGCCATCGCCCGTCCGCGGCTTCATGGCCGCCATGCTCGTTCCCCTTCCTGAAACCCAGCTCATCGTCAAAGCCGTCGGCCCCGAGAAGGGCACACGTGCGGCCCTGAGCAGGACTCGCGACACCGGCATCGAACACATTGCTTCCAAGCCATTATCCCGCATCTCAGGACCCGATGACCAACATCAGTAGGCATCGCTTGGGCAACGCACGCGAGCAAAACCACTCAATTCGGCGATGTGACTGCGATACTCCGCCACCGCACACACATCCGCCGAACGGAATCGGGCGAGAATTCTTTGACGCAGGTCACACGTCCGGTGCGATCACCTGTCGGCGATCTCCGTCATGCTGTCCTGCAGAACCGGGACCTACCGGCCGGTAGGTCCCGAGCTGCGACACGGAGGGGATACGCCATGGCCGACACCGTGCTCTACGAGGTGAGCGACGGGCTCGCGACCATCACGCTGAACCGCCCCGAGGCGATGAACGCGCTGAACGTGGAGGCCAAGGTCGCCCTGCGGGAGGCGGTCAGGTCCGCGGCGGACGACACCGCCGTGCGGGCGGTGCTGCTGACCGCCGCCGGTGACCGCGCGTTCTGCGTCGGGCAGGACCTCAAGGAGCACATCGGGCTGCTGGTCCAGGACCGGGAGACCGGCTCGAGGCAGACCATGAACACCGTGCGGGAGCACTACAACCCGATCGTGCGGACACTGGCCGAGGCGGCGAAGCCGGTCGTCGCCGCCGTGAACGGGGTGGCGGCCGGGGCGGGCTTCGGCTTCGCGCTCGCGGCGGACTACCGGATCGTCGCGGACACGGCCGCGTTCAACACCTCGTTCGCCGGGGTGGCGCTGACCGCCGACTCGGGGATCTCCTGGACCCTGCCGCGGGTGATCGGCCCCGGCCGGGCGGCCGACCTGCTGCTCTTCCCCAGGAGCATCAGCGCGCAGGAGGCCTTCGAGCTCGGCATCGCCAACCGGCTGGTGCCGGCCGGCGAGCTGCGCGCGGAGGCCGAGAAGGTGGCACGGGCGCTGGCCGAGGGTCCGACGGTGGCGTACGCGGCACTCAAGGAGGCGGTGGCCTACGGGCTGACGCACTCCCTGGAGGAGACCCTGGAGAAGGAGGACGAGCTGCAGACGCGGGCGGGTTCCTCCGAGGACCACGCGATCGCGGTGCAGGCCTTCGTCAACAAGGAGAAGCCGAAGTACCTGGGCCGCTGACCCGCGGCCCAGGGCCTCAGGATCGACGCGCGACGCAGGTCTGCAGGTGGTCGTCGACCAGTCCGCAGGCCTGCATCAGCGCATACGCCGTCGTCGGGCCGACGAAGCGCAGGCCCCGCTTCTTCAGCGCCTTGGACAGGGCCGTCGACTCAGGGGTGACGGCCGGGACGTCGGAGAGCGTCTTCGGGACCGGGCGGGTGCCCGGCTCGGGGGCGTGGGACCAGATCAGCTCGTCCAGGTCGCCCGGGGCCCACTCGGTCAGCACGCGCGCGTTGGCGAGCGTCGCGTCGATCTTGGCGCGGTTGCGGATGATGCCGGCGTCGGCCAGCAGTCGCTCGCGGTCCTCGTCGGTGAAGTCGGCCACCGAGGCGATCTTGAAGTCGGCGAAGGCGGCACGGAAGCCGGGGCGGCGGCGCAGGATCGTGATCCAGGACAGGCCGGACTGGAAGGCCTCCAGGCTGAGACGTTCGTAGAGGGCGTCGTCGCCGTGGACCGGGCGGCCCCACTCCTCGTCGTGGTACGTCACGTACTCCGGGGCGGACAGGGCCCAGGGGCAGCGCAGCGCGCCGTCCGGGCCGGCGAGAGCGGCACCGTCGCTCACGGCCGGTCCTCCCGTCGCGGAGCGGGCTTGTCCATGGACACGTGGTTCTCCCCGGACGCGTGGTGCTCCGGGGACACCGGGCCGTGGGTGGCGGCCGCCCGGGCGCCCGCCAGGGCCGATTCCAGGTCCGCGATGCGGGCGTCGCGCTCGGCGAGTTCGGCGCCGAGACGGCTGAGGGCGTCGTCCACGTCCCCCATGCGGTAGCCGCGGGCGGCGAGCGGGAAGCGGAGGCTCTCCACATCCGCGCGGTCGACCGGGCGGTCCGGGGGCAGCGGGTCCCGCAGCTGCTCGGGCGCGGCCTCGGGCAGCGGGCCGTTCTCGCCGCCGCCCAGCACGGCCAGGGTGACCGCGCCGACCACGAGGACCAGCGCGACGACCAGGAACAAGAACATAACCATCGCGGGGCCCCCACGGTCAGGTGTCTCGGAGTCTTCGAAAGACGGATGTTGTCAGGCTCCGATCGTGCCATGCGAGTCTGACAGTTAGGGTCGCAGGCGGCGGAAGACGGGACGTACCAGGAAAGGTCACAGGGGATGCTCAGGCTGGGCAGGCGGGAATTCGAGCCGCGTGAGCCGGTGATCATGGCGATCGTGAACCGGACCCCGGACTCCTTCTACGACCGGGGCGCGACCTTCCGCGACGAGCCGGCCCTCGCGCGCGTGGAGCAGGCGGTGTCCGAGGGAGCCGCGATCATCGACATCGGCGGGGTCAAGGCAGGGCCGGGCGAGGAGGTCACGGCCGAGGAGGAGGCCCGGCGGACGGTCGGGTTCGTGGCCGAGGTGCGGCGGCGGTTCCCGGACGTGATCATCAGCGTGGACACCTGGCGGGCCGAGGTCGGGGAGGCCGTGTGCGAGGCCGGGGCCGATCTGCTGAACGACGCGTGGGGTGGGGTCGATCCCGGGCTCGCCGAGGCCGCCGCGCGGTACGGGGTGGGGTTGGTGTGCACGCACGCGGGCGGTGCGGAGCCGCGGACCCGGCCGCATCGGATCGAGTACGACGATGTCGTGGCCGACATTCTGGATGTGACGGTCGGGCTGGCGGAGCGGGCGGTGGCGCTGGGGGTGCCGAGGGAGTCGGTGCTGATCGATCCCGGGCACGACTTCGGGAAGAACACGCGGCACAGTCTGGAGGCGACCCGGCGGCTGGGCGAGATGGTCGCGACGGGGTGGCCGGTGCTGGTGTCCCTGTCCAACAAGGACTTCGTGGGAGAGACGCTGGACCGGCCGGTCAAGGAGCGGGTGGTGGGGACGTTGGCGACGACCGCGGTGTCCGCGTGGCTGGGGGCGCAGGTGTACCGGGTGCATGAGGTCGCCGAGACGCGGCAGGTGCTGGAGATGGTGTCCGCCATCGCGGGGCATCGGGAGCCTGCCGTTGCCCGGCGCGGGTTGGCCTAGCGGAGGTACCAGGGGGCTCCGCCCCCGGGACCCCCGGCCTATGCCCACCCGCCACCCGAATCACTTGGACAGGAAGCTGAGCTCGAAAAGCCCTCTACCTGCCCGCTTCCTTCGACACCAAAGCCACCGCCTCGTCCACGTCGTCCGTGACGTGGAACAGGAGGAGGTCCTTCTCCGCGGCCTTGCCCTGGGCGATGACCGTGCCGCGGAGCCAGTCGACCAGGCCGCCCCAGTACTCGCTGCCGAAGAGGACGATCGGGAAGCGGGTGACCTTCTGGGTCTGGACGAGGGTGAGGGCCTCGAAGAGTTCGTCGAGGGTGCCGAGGCCGCCGGGCAGGACCACGAAGCCCTGGGCGTACTTGACGAACATCATCTTCCGGACGAAGAAGTAGCGGAAGTTGAGGCCGATGTCGACGTACGGGTTCAGCCCCTGCTCGAAGGGCAGCTCGATGCCCAGGCCGACCGAGATGCCCTTGGCCTCCAGGGCGCCCTTGTTGGCCGCCTCCATCGCGCCGGGGCCGCCACCCGTGATGACCGCGAAGCCCGCGTCGACCAGGCCCTGCCCCAGTCGCACGCCCGCTTCGTACTCGGGCGAGTCCGCCGGGGTCCGGGCCGAGCCGAAGACGCTGATCGCGGGCGGGAGTTCGGCGAGCGTGCCGAAGCCCTCGATGAACTCCGACTGGATGCGCAGCACCCGCCACGGGTCGGTGTGGACCCAGTCGGAGGGGGCCCGCTCGTCCAGCAGCCGCTGGTCGGTGGTGCTGGCCTGCACCTGGTCCCGCCGCTGGAGGACCGGGCCCAGGCGCTTCTCCTCCGGCGGCTGCTTCTTCCCCTCGGGGTTGCCGGTCGCCATGTGCGCTCCCTCCGTCGTGCCTGTCGTTCCACCTCAGCGTAGATCTACGCGGGTTACGAACGAGGGACGTGAGCATGTCCGCGATGAAGCGCCGTAAACACGAGGGTGCCCCCGGCCGGGCTCAGGCCGTCAGCCAGCTCCTCAGGCGCTCCTCGCCCGCGAGGATCTTCGCGGTCTCCACGCGCTCGTCCCGCTTGTGGGCCAAGTGAGGGTTGCCGGGACCGTAGTTGACCGCGGGGACGCCGAGCGCCGAGAAACGGGAGACGTCCGTCCAGCCGTACTTCGGCATCGGGGTGCCGCCCACCGCCTCGATGAACGCCTTCGCCGCCGGGTGGGACAGGCCCGGCATCGCCGCGCCGCTGTGGTCGACGACCTCGAACTCCGCCACGCCGCAGTCCGCGAAGACCTCCCGCACGTGGGCGACGGCCTCCTCGGGCGTGCGGTCGGGCGCGTAGCGGAAATTGACGGTGACGACGCACTCGTCGGGGATCACGTTGCCGGCCACTCCCCCGCTGATGCCCACCGCGTTCAGGCCCTCGCGGTACTCCAGGCCGTCGATGACCGGCCAGCGGGGTTCGTAGGAGGCGAGGCGGGCGAGGATCGGGGCGGCGCCGTGGATCGCGTTGGAGCCCATCCAGCCGCGTGCCGAGTGGGCCCGCTCACCCGTGGTCTTCAGCAGCACCCGCAGGGTGCCCTGGCAGCCGCCCTCGACCTGGCCGTCCGACGGCTCCAGGAGCACCGCGAAGTCGCCCTCCAGCCACTCGGGGTGCGTCTCGGAGACGTGCTTGAGGCCGTTGAGCTCGGCGGCGACCTCCTCGTTGTCGTAGAAGACGAAGGTCAGGTCGCGGTTGGGGGCCGGGACGGTGGCCGCGACGCGCAGCTGCACCGCGACGCCCGACTTCATGTCGCAGGTGCCGCAGCCCCACAGGACGCCGTCCTCGTCAAGCCGGGAGGGGACGTTGTCCGCGATCGGGACGGTGTCGATGTGGCCGGCCAGGATCACCCGCTCCGAGCGGCCCAGGTTCGTACGGGCCACGACGTTGTTGCCGTACCGGTCGACCGTCAGATGGGGCAGCGCGCGCAGCGCGGTCTCGATCGCGTCCGCGAGCGGCTTCTCGGTGCCGCTCTCGGAGCGGAAGTCGACGAGCCGGGCGGTGAGCTCCGCGGCGTCCAGCGTGAGGTCAAGCGAGGTGTCGGCCATGCCGTCGACCCTAACGCGCCAGTCGGTGTGCCCACTCTCCCCACCTGGCACATGGGAATCCATACTCTCCAGTACCTTGTACGGCGTGCCAGAGCCGTCCTCCCCCAAACGCCGTGGCCGCCTCTTCCGATGCGGATCCGCCTTCGTGATCCTGCTCGCGGTCGCCGGTTACCTCGTCGTGCAGTACATCACCGGAGGCACGGGCGAACCGGGCTGCAAGGTCGTCTCCGGCAAGGGCGACGGGGCGTCGTACGCGTTCTCGCCCGAGCAGGCCGTGAACGCGGCGACGATCACCGCCGTGGGCACCGGGCGCGGACTGCCTGAGCGCGCGGTGACCATCGCGCTGGCGACCGCCCTGCAGGAGTCGAGCCTGCGCAACATCAACCACGGCGACCGGGACTCGCTCGGCCTGTTCCAGCAGCGGCCCTCGCAGGGCTGGGGCACGCGCGAGGAGATCCTGGACCCGACGTACTCGGCCGGCGAGTTCTACGACCACCTGGTCAAGGTGCCCGGCTACACCCGGCTGCCCCTCACCGTCGCCGCGCAGCGCGTGCAGCGCAGCGGCTTCCCGCAGGCCTACGCCAAGCACGAGCCGGACGCCGCGCTGCTCGCCGCCGCCCTCACCGGCCAGTCGGCGGCCACCCTGACCTGCGAGGGCCGTCCGGCCGCGACCCGGGCGACGGGCCCGGACGGGGTGCGTACCGCGCTCGTGCGGGACTTCGGGCGCGATGTGCTGGAGCCGGCCGGCGCCGAGGTGGGCGGCTCGCAGGCGGCCACTCCGACACCTTCCCCGAGCGGCGGTACGGGCGATTCCGACGGGCGGACGGTGACGCTGCCGGTGACCGCCGAGGCGGGTTCCGCGACCGGGCGGAACCTGGAGCGGCGCGGCTGGCAGCTGGCGCACTGGGCCGTGGCCAACGCCTCCGAGCTGCACATCGCGCGCGTGACGTACGCCGGGCGTGAGTGGGTCGCCGGGAACACCGCCAGCGAGTGGCGCGTTCCGACGGCGAAGGGCACCGCGGGCGCGCAGCGGGACGCGGACGATGTCCGTATTGTCACGATGCGCTAGATAGCGCCCCGATCGCGCAGGGGTGCGGGAACTCACCCCTGAGGGTTACCCGCGCGGCTCGGCCGCGGCGGTGTGCGCAGGATTTCGCACCCTCACCCGGGAATCCGTGAAAACCCTTGGGCGTACAGGGCTGGAAGGATTCGGCGGACTTAAGGGCGTGGACCTTTTTGCCCGTTTGTCCGCAGCCGATTATGCGACGCATTACCAACTCTTTACGTTGCGACGCCGCAACCTTCCCGGGCTTCGAGCGGTAGTCACTGCGTCCGAGCCGGGGCGGTCAACAGCCAGTCGATCAACTCCCGGAGCCGGTCGGACACTTCACGAACCTCACTTTTCTCTCCGTCGAAGGAGCACCATGTCCCTCCCCCTGACCCGCCGGATCGCCCGTGCCGCGCTCATTGTCGCTGCGGGAGCGGCTGCCGGGGTCGGTGCGGCCGGCTCCGCCAGTGCGGCCCCCGAGCTGCCGGCCAACCCGAACCTCGGCGGACTGACCGCCCTGGACGGGGCGAACGTCGGCAACACCGTCGACGGCGCGGCGACGGACGTCAGCAAGTCCGCCGGTGACACCGGCAGCAAGGCCGTCAAGAAGGCGGTGCCGGCCGCGGGCAAGCTCGGCGGCAAGACGGTCAAGAAGGCCACGCCCGTCGCGCAGAAGGCGGCCGGTGAAGCGGCCGGCTCCGCCGGACAGCTCGTCGGCGAAGCCGCGGGTTCGGCGAAGGGCGGTCTGCCGACGGACTCCCTGGCGAAGGGCGGCGTGCCGTCCGCGAAGACGCTGCCGGCGAAGGGCCTGCCGATCGGCTGACGCCGGTCCCGGAACGCGGCGAAGGGGTCCAGGGAACTCCCTGGACCCCATAGCCGTGTTTCGATTAGGTGTCGGCCCCCGGCCGCAACAGAAGCCGGAAGGCCGCCGCGATCCCCGCGTGCGTCGCCGTCAGGGCCCCCCGGA
>NZ_JBSHKH010000095.1:0-32182 GCF_053643595.1 Streptomyces sp. NPDC055506
GTGGTCGGCGGCGCGGCCGGCCGCGCCGATGGCCGGGCGAGCGGATTCCGTCCCCCGGCGACGGGCCGGCAGCGGCGGGGGTGCGTCGGTCTGCGCCTCGCTTCGGCGGCTGCCGGTCGCGGAGTCCTCGGTGCGGCGCCTGACCGGCAGCGCGTGCTCCGGCCCGGACCGGCCCATGGCCCGGCCGCTCGCGGATTCCTCGCCCCGGCGACGCGACGGGAGCGAGGATGCCTCCCCCGATTCCGCTCGACCGGTGGCCGTGGTCGGCTCCTCGTCGGTCTTCCCCCGGCGGGGGCGCTGCTCGGTGACCGGGCGCCCGTGCGAGCTGACCAGCTTGGGAGTATGGCGGCGGGACGGGACGGCCGGAGCGCCGAGCTCGTCGCCGGTGTCGGTCCGGTCCCGTCCGCCGCGAGCGTCGCTCTGCTGCGGGTCGGGGCGGCCTGCTGTCTCGTCCTGGGCACGGGTGAGGGAGTGGCGGGAGCGGAACAGCGCGCCGTGTTCACCGCTCTCGTCCTCGAGGGAGCCGGGGAATCCGCTGATGGCGTCCAGGTCCACCGGGGCCTCCAGCTCGACCGGTCCGTCCAGGAGGGAGGCGGGCAGGCCCGGACGCGGTGCGGGCGCCTGGGACAGGGCTGCGCGGCGGCTGTCCTGCGGCTCGTTCTCGCCGGCCAGCTGGGGGCGGTCGAGGCGGAACCCGATGCCGTTCGTGTCCGGGATGTCGTCCGTCAGCAGGGCGTCGGGGATGAAGACGACGGCGGTCGTCCCTCCGTACGGGGAGGGCTGCAGGGAGACCCGGACGTTCTGTCGCTGGGCGAGCCGGCTGACCACGAACAGACCGAGCCGGTCGGTGTCGGACAGCTCGAACTCCGGCGTCTCGGCGAGCCGGAGGTTGGCGTCCAGGAGCGCTTCGGCGGCCATTCCGAGGCCACGGTCGTGGATCTCCAGGGTGAAGCCGTTGGCGACCCGCTCGCCCAGGACCTGGACGGCGGTGTGCGGAGGCGAGAAGACCGTGGCGTTCTCCAGGAGTTCGGCCACGAGATGGGTGAGGTCGGCGACGGCCGGGCCGGTGACGGCGATCCGCGGAAGTCGGCGGACCTCGATGCGTTCGTAGTCCTCGACCTCGGCGACGGCGGCGCGTACGACGTCCATGAGCTGGACGGGCTTGCGCCACTGACGGGAGGGGGCGGCGCCGGAGAGGATCACGAGGCCCTCGGCGTGCCTGCGCATGCGGGTGGTCAGGTGGTCGAGGCGGAACAGGTCGGCGAGTTCCTCGGTGTCCTCGGTCCGGCGCTCCATGGCGTCGAGCAGGGTGAGCTGCCGGTGGAGCAGGACCTGGCTGCGGCGCGCGAGGTTGACGAAGACCTCGGAGACGCCGGCGCGTAGCTCGGCCTGTTTGACGGCGGCTTCGACGGCGGCGCGCTGCAGGGTGTTGAGGGCCTGGCCGACCTCGCCCATCTCGTTCTTGTCGTACTCGAGGTGCGGGACCTCGGTCTCGACGTCGACCTGCTCGCCCGCGGAGAGCCGGCGCATCACGCTGGGCAGTCGCACCCCGGACGCCTCGTGGGCCTCCAGGCGCAGCTGCCGCAGATCGCGGATGAGGGTGCGGCCGACGCGCACGGACAGGAAGAGTGAGACCAGGAGCGCGAGCAGGCCGAGCACACCGGCGATGACCGCCTTGGCGATGACGCCCATGGCCACCGGGTCGACGCGGTCCTGGTAGCGGTCGTTGGCCTGGTCGTTGAGGGTGCCGAGCTCGTCGAGCACGTTGCCGGCGGCGCTGTCCCAGCTCTTCGCGGAAACACCGCGGGGAGCTCCGGACCCGGAGGAGACGGCCGCTTCCTCGGCGACGCGCAGCGGAGCGGAGGAGGCGTTCTTCCAGAAGCTCTCGTAGCGGTCGCGCTCCGCGACGGGCAGCAGCGGAAGGTTGGCGTCGTACATCAGGCTGCGCTGGGCCACGAGGTCGGAGATGTCGCGCTCTTCGGAGTGGGAGATCTTGCCGACGATCAGGGCGGAGCCGAGAAGGGCGTCCTCACGGGAGAGGAGTTCGCGGGCACGGGCGAGGTTGACCAGCGCGCGGTACTGCTTGTCCAGTTCGACGTTGTCGACCACGTGCAGGTTGGCCAGGAGGACGTAACACGGGTCGACCAGCCGGTTGTAGAGGTCGAGGGCCTGAGAACGGTTGACGGTGCCGTCCTCGACGCTGCTGCGCAGCGACTCGATCCCTTCGAAGGCGTCCAGGACGGCGGTCAGGCGTTCGTCGGTGTCCTCGCCCATCGCGTCGCGCACGTCAGGATTCCGGGCGTTGTCGCGCATGCCGCTGACGGCCTGGTCGGTGGCATTCCTGCTGCGCCGGAGCGCCGCGAGCCCGTCGGATGCGCGGGGGTCGGCGAGGTAGACGAGGGTCTGGCGGCGTTCCTCCTGGAGGACGCGGACGGTGTCCTCCATGGGGTAGGCGATCTTCTCCACCACGGACGACACATTGAACAGGTCGGCCGCCTCACGCCCCGTGAGCACCGTGGCGAAGGCCCAGATCGCGCTCAGGGACACCAGCGGCACGAGAAGCAGCGCCACGATCTTCCGGCGGATGGACTTCCCGCGAAAGCGCATGGCCTCCCCCAGCTCGGGCCCCCGCCTACCGGGGGTACACATGTGCGTCAACAAACGGCGCGAGCCTACTACCGACCCACAGGGAACTCGAAGACCGGTCCGGAAGGTGAACTTCCGCGCCAGCCACGAGGCATGGGGAGTTGTCCGGGCATTGCGGGAGTTGTCTCCCCGAATCCGAGGGCGGCCGTGCGGGCCGAGTGCCGTGACCCGCCAGGGCGGTTGGCTGAAATTTTTCGGTTCTTGGGAATCTTCGTGGCGGGTTGTTCGTCCTTCTCTACGGGAGTTGGGGGCGGAATCGGCCACAGGAGCCGCATCCCGCACCTGGGCGGCGTAAAACAGCGCAAGCCGGGCAGCCACTGGGGAGCACGGGTCTTCGGATGCGAGAGAGCGGTCTGCTGGCGGTGGGGAGTGACACGTTGATGGGCACGGCGGAGCGGCACGGGACGCCCAGGGCTGGCGGGGCGCATGTGCCGGGGCATCGGAATCGCGAGGCGACTGATCGCGACATTCCGGCCGACGAGGCGGGGACGAGGGGCCACGAAAGAGAAGCCCTGGCTCACGAGGTGGGCCGCGGCGTACGCGGGCAGCAGTACAACCGGCCTCTGTGGGTCGAGGAGCCGGCCCGGCGACGGCGGTTGCCGGATCCGGTACGGACGGCGGCCGTGCGGGCGGTGCTTCTCATAGCCTTGACCCTGATCCAGGCGATGGTGGCCTTCCTGTGCACGATGGCCGGGTCCTGGCTGGCGTTCCCCATGGTGATCAGCAGTGTCGTCAGCACGATCGCGGCCACCTGGGGAGCCCTGGACGTGTGGGTGACGCGTCAGGTCTGGAACCAGCGCAACGGCGTGGTGTCCATGCCTAGCAGCACGGCACGGGCCCTGCGCCGCGAGCGCCGTCGGGCCCGACGGCAGGCACGCGCGGCCGTGCGGGCCCAGGGGCGGATACGCCGGCGGGGCGGGGCCGGGCAGTTGTCCCACCCGTAAGGGCCCTGGACACGGGCAAGCGGCTCGTGGAGAGCGAGTAGGACATCGACGACGTCGCGAGCTGCTTCCGCTGCTTCGGGCGGCTGGTGGCGAGCGATCCGGCCGGGTCGTCGAGACGGGCAGCGCGGACGTCGACAGCCGGGTGGTGCACGAGCCGGTCGGGGCGTGTGCGGGCTGATCACGCCCCCGGGGCCGGCAATCTGGTCCTCGGGGCGGGCCCGGAGGCGTGCGCCCCGCTGGGCGACCATCCGGACGTGGACCTCGTCTCCTTCACCGGTGGCCTGGAGACCGGCCACCGGCCGATGGCTGCCGCCGCTCCGGCGGTGAAGAAGGTGGCCCTTGTACTCGGCGGCAAGAATCCCAACATCGTCTTCGCCGACGCCGGCTTCGAGGCGGCCGTCGACATGGCGCTGACAGCCGTGTTCCTGCACTCGGGGCAGGTGTGCCCGGTCGGAACACGGCGGCTCGTCGAGGACTTCCCGCACGACCGCTTCGTCGACGAGGTCGTACGACGGGCTCGGGACATCCGCCTGGGCGGCCGTTCGACGAGCGGGTCCGGACCGGTCCGCTGATCTCGGCTGCGGTGCGGCGGCTCGTGCCCGGGCCGGGAGGACCTCGCCGGCGGCTTCTAGTACCCGCCCACTGTCCTGGACGAGTGCGCCGCGGGCATGTCCGTGGTCCGGGAGGAGGCCGTACGCCTCGCCAACGACACGATCTACGGACTCGCGGGCGCTGTGCGGACGGGCGACGAGGCCCAGGCGGCGCGGGTCGCGGACCGGCTGCGAGTCGGGACGGTCTGGATCAACGACTTCCACCCCTACGTTCCGCAGGCGAAATGGGGCGTTTTCAAGCAGTCCGGCTTCGGACGCGAACTCGGGCCCGCGGGGCTCGCCGAGTATCGCGAGACGAAGCACATCTGGCGCAACACCCGTCCCACCCCTCAGGGTTGGTTCGAATGATCGAACCGCCCCGAGGAACACCCATTGAGGAACCGCCCATGAGACCGACCGCGCAGTCCACTCACGCCCCCGGCCAGGACGACGCCGAACTCACCGAGTTCGGCTACAAACCCGAGCTCAAGCGCACTCTCGGCAACTTCCACACCTTCGCCGCCGGGATCAGCTACATATCGATCCTGACCGGCACCTTCCAGCTGTTCTACTTCGGCTACGGCAGCGGCGGCCCCGCCTACTGGTGGTCGTGGCCGATGGTCTTCGCCGGCCAGTTCATGGTCGCGCTCTGCTTCGCGGAGCTCGCCGCCCGCTATCCCGTCGCGGGCTCCGTCTACAACTGGTCGAAGAAGATAGGCAATCCGCATCTGGGCTGGCTGGCCGGCTGGATGATGCTGATCGCCTCGATCGTGTCCATCGCGGCCGTGGCACTGGCCTACCAGCTGACGCTGCCGCAGATCTCGTCGTTCTTCCAGTTCGTGGGGGACGGCACCGGTGCGTACGACGTGGCGACCAACGCGGTCATCCTGGCCGCGGTGTTGATCCTGTTCACCACGCTGGTGAACGCCTTCGGCGTCAAGCTGATGGCGAGGATCAACACGGCGGGCGTGTTCATCGAGTTGATCGCCACTGTCGTGCTGATCGTCCTGTTCGCGGTCCACATCACGCGTGGCCCGCAGGTCGTCATGGAGACGCACGGCACCGGCGCGGGGTACGGAAACGGCTACCTGGGTGCCTTCCTGGTGGCCTCGCTGGCCTCCGCCTACGTCATGTACGGCTTCGACACCGCCGCCTCGCTCGGCGAGGAGTCCCTGGACCCGACCCGGAACGCGCCGCGGGCGATCATCCGGGCGATCGTCGCGTCCTTCGTGCTCGGCGGTCTGATCCTGCTGCTCGCGCTGATGAGCGTGTCCAGCCTCAAGGGTGAGAAGCTGTCCACGGACGGTCTGCAGTACATCGTTCTGGACGTGCTCGGCCCGACGGCCGGCAAGGCGATGCTGTGGTGCGTGCTGATCGCGGTGACGGTGTGCGCCCTGGCGGTCCACACGGCGGCCGTCCGGCTGGCTTTCGCGATGGCCCGCGACAACAACCTGCCCGCGTCCTCGAAGCTGGCCAAGTGCCACCCGCGGTTCCAGACGCCGGTCCTGCCGACTGTGATCATCGGGATCCTGGCGCTGGCGATCCTGGTGGTCAACATCCGCCAGCCGCAGATCTTCACGGTCGTCACCAGCATCGGCATCATCATGATCTACCTCGCCTACCTCGGTGTCACGGTGCCGCTGCTGGTCGCCCGGCTGCGCGGAAAGTGGCAGCCCGCGAGCGAGGGCCGCTTCTCCCTGGGCCGCTGGGGTCTGCCGGTCAACATCCTGGCCGTGCTGTGGGGCGGGGCCATGACGCTCAACCTCATCTGGCCGCGGGCCGCGGTCTACAACGCCGCGGCTCCCTACCACTGGTACCTGCGCTGGGGTGCGGTGCTGTTCGTCGCCGTGATCGCGGGCGGCGGCTTCGCCTACTACTGGTTCGTCCAGCGGCACCGGACCGGCGTGCTCGCCGAGCACCGCTCGGACACCACGGCCTCGTCTCCCCTCTCCGCACCGGCGGCGGACTGAAGAAGGACTCATGAGTACGCATGAGTCCGACTTTGTCGTGACCGGTCGCGCAGTTCCCCGCGCCCCTAAGGCGTGGAGGACGCCGGGCGTTTGAACATCCTCGTCGCCGTGATCTCGCTGTGTACCGTCTCCCCCGCCTGGGCCTGCTGCGGCAGGCCCGGGCGGAGGTGTTCCTCGACGCTGATGTACTTCAGACCGGCCCGCAGGTCGGCGTCGTTGCGCATGCGGATGACGAGGGGGAACTCGGCCAGCGCGGTGGTGTCGAACAGGCCCGTGGTGTACAGGAGCTGGACACCCAGCGCGTCCGACACCGCCCGCTGCAGTTCCAGCAGGTAGGTGGCGTTGGCGCGGCCGATGGGGTTGTCCAGGAACAGGGTGCCGGCGTGCCGGTGCTTGTCGCGGCCCCGATCGTTCGAACGCAGCGCGGCCATCGTGCAGTACAGGGCGATGGCGGCGGTCAGGAGCTGACCGCCGGAGAAGACGTCGCCCATCTGCCCGACGGGGACCCGCTCGGCGCGCAGCACCGCGTCGGGCTTGAGGATCTCGACGGCGACGCCCTTGGGCTGCAGGGCCGCGGCGACACCCCGCAGCAGCAGGGACATGCCGTCACGCCGCAGGTCGGAGTTCTTCTTGACGGCCGCGCGAGTCGCCTCGTCGATGACCTCGCCCAGCCGCTCGGTGAGCGTGGCCTGATCGGGCTCCTCGAAGCGGATGCGGAGGAACTCCTGCCCCGACCACTCGCCGAGGCCCTCCGGGAGGCGGGAAAGCCGCTGAGCGGAGCGCAGGGTGGCCAGGGCCGACTCGACCAGGCCGCGCAGTCGGTCCACGATCGAGTCGCGGTTGCGCTCGAGCTGTTCCAGTTCGTCCGTCAGGACGCGGAGCCGGGGCGCGAAGGCGTCCGCCCACTTCTGGGCGTGCTCGGGCAGCGCGGAGGCGGGCAGTTCGCGGATCTGCTGCCGTGCCGGGGTGCGGACCTGCTCGTAGCGCGTGGAGTTGGCGTGCCGGACGAGGATGTCGCTTGCCTCGCGGACGGCGGCCTCGGCGGCGGACAGGTCGGCGACGCAGCCGCGCAGGGAGCGGCGGGCCTCGGCGGCCGACTGCCGGGCCTCCTCCGGGCTGCCGGGGTAGGGCTCGGGCTCTTCGTGTTCCTCGTCCGTGGCGTGCTCGCGCAGCAGGTCGCGGAGCATGGCGGCGATCTCGTCGAAGCCGCCCGCCGCGTCCTCGGCGGAGCGATGGGCGTCGAGGAGTTCGGTGTGTGCCTCCCGTGCCTGGTTCAGCGCCTCGGTGTGGGAGGCGAGTTCGCCCGTGGCCGTGCGCAGCAGGGTCTGCGCGTGCTCGGCGTCGCGGGGCTGCGATTCCTCGGGGAGTTCGGTGTGGGCCTCGCCGTCCTCCGGAGCGTGCCGTTCGGCCTCGCCGCGCAGCCGCCCGAGCTGCTCGCTCGCGTTCGACATACGGGTCTCCAGAAGCTGCACCAGCTCCTCGGCCCGGGCGGCGGCGGCCTGGCGGCTGGGCCCGTCGGAGCCGTCGGGGGATTCGAGGAGCTGTTCCGCGCGCGTACGGACCTTGTTGCTGAGCCGGTCCAGCTCGGCGCGGGCCGCGCTCTCGTCACTCTCCGCGCGGGCCTGTTCGGCACGCAGGTCGGCGCCCACGCCGACCTTCTCGTACACCTGGGACGCGGCCCGGTAGGCCTCGCGCAGGGCGGGCAGGGAGGCCTTCGGGGTCTGGGTCTCGTCCTCGGGTACGTCGTCGGGGGCGCCGGCGATCTCGGAGCGTTCGGCGCGCAGCGCGCGGGCGGTGCGGCGCGCGTCGTCGGCGGCGCGCTGGGCGCCACGCCGGTCCTCGTCGGCGGCCCGGGCGCGCTCCAGGCAGGTCTGGGCGCCCGCCTCGGCCTCGGTCGCCTCGTCCGCCAGTTCCCGCACCTTGACCTGCCAGCCGGCCCGCTCGCGCAGCCGGAAGGCGAGCCCGGCGAGGGCGTCGGCGGAGCGGCGGGCCTTCTGGGCGGCCTCCTGGCGCTCGTCCCGGACGCGGGCGGCCTCGGTCGCGGTCTCGTCGGCCTCGGCCCGCACCGTGCGCGCCTCGGCCAGCTCGGCTTCCGACTCCTCGGCGAACGCGCGGGTGTCCTGTGCCGCCCGGGCCAGTTCGGCCAGTCGGCCGGCGGGGCAGCCGGTGCGCCAGGAAGCGAGTCGGGCAGCGAGCTCGCGGTCCTTGCCGAGCCGGGCGGCGAGCACGCGGATCTCCTCGTCACGCTCGGTCGCCCGGGCGCGCAGGGTCTGCCGCTCCTCGTCGGCGGCGTGCTCGTCGTGCATCGCCGGGTTCGGCGGGACGAGGAACACGTCGCCGCCGTCCGCGTCCGGGGCGGGGGTCGGGGCGAGCAGGGCGGCCGCCGTGCCCACGGCCACGGCGGAACGCGGCAGCAGCGCCGCGTCGCCCAGCGCCTCCCGGGCGCGTGCGTGGGAGTCGGGGTCGGTGATGATCACGCCGTCGACGAGTTCGGGCCGGGCAGCCAGTACACGCGCGTGGTCGGCGGGGTCGACGGCCTGGGCGAGATAGCGCCAGCCGGGCAGCGCGGGGATGCCGTGCTCGCCGAGGTACTCGACGGTGGCCAGTACGTCCGGGCCGGGCGGCAGCAGCCCGCCGTCGCCGAGCGCGCCGAGGATCCGGGAGTCGTCGGCGGCTGCCGTACGCAGGTCGAACAGCTGGCGTTCGGCGGAGCCGACGGCGTCGTCGAGCAGCTCGCGCAGGTCGTCGGCGAAGCGGTCGAGCTCCTCGGGGCTGAGCCCCTGTTCGCCGGACGCGGCCGGGAGGGCCGGTTCGCTGTCCGAGCCGTGGCGGGGCTGCGGGATGCCCGGGCCGGTCTCGGACGTGAGGCTCAGCAGCTCCGCCAGCCGCTCCTCCCCCGCCAGCGCCTCGGCGGTGCGGCGCTCGGCCTCGTACGACCGCTCCGCCGCCGTGGCCGCGTCCGCCGCGCGGGCCGCGGTCAGTTCCGCGCGGGTCTCGGTGGCGGCTGCCTCGCGCGCGTGCTCCGCGGCCCGGTGGGACGCCTCGCGGGCCGCGTCCCAGGCCGCCACGGCGGTCTTCTCGGCGTCGCTGGCGGCGAGGGCGGCGCGGGCCGGGTCGGCGTCGGGCGCGCTGTCGTCGAGCCAGCCGGCCCGTACCGCCTCGGCGGTCTCCTGCTCGACCTCGGCGAGGCGTTGCTTGAGGTGCCCGATCTCGCTGCGGGCGCGCTGTGCCTCGGTGGCGGCGGCGGTGGAGTCGCGGTAGGCCGAGTCGCTGACCTCCTGGAGGGCGGCGGAGCGCTCCTCCTCCTCGTTGGCGAGGTTCTCGGCGTTCCCAGCGGCCGCGTGCAGCGCCCGTACGAGATCGACAGCGGCCTTGGAGCGGGCGGCCAGCGCGGGGGCGGCGTCGCGCTCCGCCTCCTGGATCGCGGCGGAGACCCGGGCGACGCGGTCGGCGGCGGCGCGGTGGCGCAGTGCGGCCTCAGCGGCCTGCCACGCGGAGTACAGCGTCCGGGCGTCGGCGAGCTCGCGCTTCTGCGCGGCTGCTGACTTCTCGGCCGCGGCGAGGGCCAGCGAGGCGTGCCGGTAGGCGAGTTCGGCGGAGATCAGCGCGCTGCGCTCGCGGGCCGCCTCGGCGTGCGTGACCGCGTACGCGGCGGCGGTGACCCGCTGCGCCAGGTCGGCGGCCCTGGTCCGCTCCTGAACCCCTCGGGCTGACAGCTTGCGGGCCAGGTTCCGCGTGCGCCGCTCGGCTCCGGCGTGGATGTCCCGCGCGCGGGTGCGGGCCTCGGCGGCCTCGACGATCCGACCGAGCAGGTCGACCGACCCGGCGGTGAAATCGCGTTCGGCGATCAGCTCGGCGCGCCGGCCGAGCTTGTTCCCGAAGCCGCCGACCAGGTCGGCGAGCCCGTCGGTGTCGCGGGTGTCGGTTACGGCACGCAGCAGCAGATCGGTGAAGTCGGCGTCCTTCTTGACCGCGAAGAGGCCGGCGGCCTCGCCTTCGTCGGCGTTCATCTCCCGCTGGTAGCGGAAGAGTTCCGGGTCGAGGCCGAGGTCGCCCAGGTGCTCGATCCAGCGGTCGTGGATCTCCTCCCAGTGCACCTCGAGGTGCGGGTAGGTCTTGCCCGCCTCCGTGAGGGCGTCGCGGAAGCCCTTCATGGTGCGACGCCGGCCGCGTGCGCCGGACTGGCCCTCGACCGGGGCCCGTACGGCGGTGGACTCGGCCACGGGGAGGTTGTCGAGGCTCAGCCCGGGCCCGGGCCGGAAGGAGTACCAGGCCTCGGCGAACTTCCGCGGGTCGTTGGAGACCTGCCGCCCGCGCCACTCGCTGACCTTGCCCACGACGACGCACTCGCCGGTCAGCACGTGCTGCCATTCCAGCGCGACGTGTCCGCAGTCGTCGGCGAGCAGGAACTTGCGCAGCACACCGGAGCTGGCGCCGCCGAGCGTGTTGCGGTGGCCCGGCAGCATCACGGAGAAGATCAGCTTGAGCAGCACCGACTTGCCGCCGCCGTTCTCCAGGAAGAGCACACCGGCGGGCGCGGGCCGGCGCGGCGGGCCGACGGGCTCGTCCTCGAAGAACTCCGCCTGGGTGGGCGCGGGGTCGGGCACGGCCTCGCCCACACCGCGCAGGTCAAGCACGGTGTCGGCGTAGCGCGCACCGGCGGGCCCGATGGAGTAGAGGCGGACCCGGGACAGCTCGTACATGGCGGACTCTCGTAAGCCTTCGTGAAATGTGGGGGGGTCAGGAGGAGTGGAACGGCAGCCCGGCGTCGGCCACCAGCTCCAGGTCGTCGCTCTCCTCGGCGGGCAGCAGCGTCGGGGTGCCGTCGGTGACCGGGACGACGCCCAGCTCCAGCAGTTCGGCCATCGCGGCGCTGCCGGCCATGTCGCGCACCTGGAGCTGGTAGCGGGCGGTGGTGCGGTACGTGCCGCCGTTGTCGTCGCCGGTGCGCTGGAGGAAGCCGGATTCGGTGAGGAAGGCGACGGCCTTGGCGACGATGCCGGTGGTCGAACCGGCGAGCCTGCGCGCGTCCTTGGTGGCCCCGGTCGCGCTGCGCCGCACCCAGATCCGCCAGGCGGCCTCCAGGCCGGGCGTGTCGGTGGCCGGGTCGGTGTTCTCGCCCTGCTCGGCGGCGCGCTCCTCCAGGCGGCGGCAGGCCTGGCGCACGAAGGCGTCGACGCCGTTGACCGTGACCCGGCCGATGTAGCCGTCGTCGGCGAGGTCCTCGGGGCGCGGGAACGCCATGGCGGCGACGGCGAGATGGGCGAGCCCGTGCAGGAAACGGTCGCCGCCGTCGGCGGACGTACGACGCGCGTAGTCACCCATGCGCACGGCGAACACCGAGTCCTCGGCTGCGGTCACGGCCATGCCCGCGCGCGGGGACACCTCCAGCACGATGAGCCCCAGACCGGTCGCCACGGCGTCGGCGAGCCGCGCGAACGGCGGGTCCTCGCGGTACCGGCGCAGCAGGTCCGCGTACTCCTGGTCGCGGGCGGGCTGCAGCTTGGGCTGCAGCCCGAAGGAGACGAGCCGCGCCGCGTCGGCGGCGTCGGCGGGGGTGACGGCGGCGGTGGCCGTCGGCGCCGGTCCCTCCGGCTCACTCCACTCGACGTGCTCGCTCACGGTCGGGGCTCCTTGTTCCTCTGGTGGTCACTCATGACGCTGGTACTCACTCATACCGCCGGTACACACTCATGCCGCTCGTACTCACTCATACCGCCGGTACACACTCACGCCGCTTCGGTCCGATCCGCAGCCATCCCCGCCGCGTCCAGCAACGCCGTCCCGACGATCAAGTCCGCCCCGCCGAACTCCGGATCATCGAGCTCGGCTCCGTCGTCCACGGCGAAGAGCAGCTTCCGCTCGCCCTGCCGATAGGCCGTACCGACCGGCGGACTGGCGGCGTGCACCGCCAGCAGGGCCACCAGGTAGGGCAGTTCGGGGTCCTGCCGGCGGGCCTCGGCGAGCAGCCCGGACAGCCGGCGCGGCGCGTCGGCCGGCAGGTCGAGCAGCTCCTGCGCGGCCGCCATCTGCTCCTCGCTGAACCGGCTGTCGTCGGGCGTGGCGATGACGTCCGGCTCCGGCATCTCCGCACCCAGGTGTTCACGCTCCACCGGCGGCGTCAGCAGTATGTCGACGAGGTCCCCGACCCGGACGGACACCGGCGTGCGCAGCCCGGTGCCGCGGGCGAAGAAGGCGTCTGTGACGCGGACGGCCTTCTCGAGCGACAGCGGCAGGACGGGGGCGACGAGATGGCCGTAGAGGTCGATCCCCGACGTGGTCATGGGCGTGGCGAAGGCCTGCCTGTCCTGCTCGGCGCGGAACAGCGGTCCGGCCTCGAGCAGCCGGGACTGCAACTGCGTGTGCCGGCGGATGCAGTCCTTGACGATGTCGACGAGCTCGGCGGCCCGGCGCTTGTGCTCGGGGTCCTCGGACTCGTCACGGGCCTTGCGGATGTTGGTCAGGATCGCGTTCTCGTGGCGATAGCGGTCGGCGACGTGCTCCAGGGCCTCGGCGATCATGTCGGGCACGGTGGTCAGCCAGTCCACCGCGCGCACATTGCGCCGGGTCGCGTCGAGGGCCCTGCGCAGGGTCTCCGAGTACTGCACGGTGCGGTAGCGGGCCTGTTCGGCCGCGAGCTGGGCGTCGGCGAGCCGGCCGCGGCTGATCAGCACCTCCAGCTTGACCTCGGCGGCGATCTGCGCGCTGGTGACATCGGTGTCGAGGGCGCCGACGAGGACGTTGACCGCCTCGTCCGTCGTACGGAGGTACACCGTGCCACCGGGGCCCGGGACCTCCTCGATCAGTTTGAAGTCGTAGTCACGGCGCACATAGGTGCCGTCGGCCCCGAACGTGCCGTACACCGCGCGGAAGCCGCGGTCGACGCTGCCGACGTTGATCAGGTTCTCCAGGACCCAGCGGGCCACCCGCTCGTGCTCGGCGGCGGGCCGCTGCGACGCCTGCGCGGCGATGCGCGGGATGAGGCGGGCGACGATCTGGTCGTGGTCCGCGCCCGTGTCGAAGTCCATGTTCAGGGTGACGAGGTCGATGGCCGCGAGCGCGACCTCCGCCATGCCGTACACCGAGTATTCGCCCGCGAGATTGGCCTTGCGCGCGTCCAGGTCGTGCAGCGGCGCCGTGCAGGCGAGCGCGCGCAGGCGCCGCGCCAGGCCCTCGTCGGCGGCCGGCCCCGGCGCGGGGCGCGGCCCCGCGCTGAACTGGGGCGGAACGCTGTCCGTCGATGCAGGCGAAGTCACGGTGCACAGACTAGGTCCTGGGTCTGACAACCACCCAAACGACGCGGGTACGCCCCTTCGGCGGTCCCGTCAGCCGTCCTCGGGGATTCCGTCAGCCGCCCTCGGCGCGCCCGTCAGCCGCCCTCGGCGCGCCCGTCAGCCGTCCTCGCCGACCCGCCGCCGGTACACCTCGACGACCCGCTTCAGCGAGTCGTCGAGATAGCCCGCGAGCAGACGCTCGGCCTTGCCGCGCTCCCCTACCTGAAGAGCCTCAAGAATCGCGACATTTCGCGCGATGTACGGTTCGTGCAGCCGCTGCGGCTCGTCCACCACATGGAACGCGAGCCGCAGTTCGGCGAAGACGCTCCGCATCAACTCGTCGGTGCGCTCGCTCACGGCGAGGGCGACCAGCTCCCGGTGGAAGTGGATGTTGGCCGTACCCACTCCCTTCCAGTCACCTTCCCGTGCCGCCCGCCGCCCCTCCGCGACGGCACCGGCGAGCCCGTCGAGGCCGTACGGCGGCTCGCCGAGGCCGCGGACGACAGCGCACTCGACGAGCCGGCGGGTGCGGTAGATGTCCTCGACGTCCTCCACGGTCAGTACCCGGACGAAGACACCCCGGTTCAGCTCGTGGACGAGCAGCCGTTCATGTGTGAGCAGGCGGAACGCCTCGCGCAGCGTGTTGCGGGAGACGCCGAGCGCGCCGCCGATGCTGTCCTCCGACAGGCGCGTCCCGGGCGGGAAGTAGCCCTCGGCGATCCGGCTCCTGAGGATGTCCGAGACCCGTTCGGCGGTGCTGGTGCGCCCCAGGAGAGCCCGGTCGTCGGCAAGGTCCTTCAGCTGCTCTGCCATGCCGGAATTCAATCGCAGATCACAAGAAGAACCAACATGGGTATTGAGGGATCGTTGAACAATCCCCTACGGTGCTGGACACGGCTCGGCCCGAAGCACTCTCCGTCCCCCCTCTGCGAGGTGCCCATGAGCACGACCCCTCCACCGCAGGCCCTGACCGAAGAGACACGCCCCGACGCGGCGGAACGCACCGCCGACGACGGGGCGTTCGGCTGGCTGCGCGCCCTCGGCCCGCGTGGCCGCCGGGCGTTCGCCGGTGCCTTCGGCGGCTATGCCCTCGACTCGTACGACTACTTCACGCTGCCGCTGAGCATGGTCGCGCTGTCCGCCTACTTCGGCCTGAACAGCGGTCAGACCGGTCTCTTCACGACCGTCACGCTGGTGGTCTCCGCGATCGGCGGCGCCCTCGCCGGCGTCCTCGCGGACCGTATCGGCCGGGTGAAGGCGCTGATGATCACGGTGATCACGTACGCGGTCTTCACCGTCGCCTGCGGTTTCGCGCCCAACTACGAGACGCTGCTGGTCTTCCGCGCCCTCCAGGGCCTCGGTTTCGGCGGCGAGTGGGCGGTCGGCGCGATCCTCGTCGCCGAGTACGCCAGCGCCAAGAACCGAGGCCGCACGCTCGGCGCGATCCAGAGCTCCTGGGCCGTGGGCTGGGGCCTCGCCGTGATCGTCTACACGCTGGTCTTCTCGGTGGCCGGAGACGACCTGGCCTGGCGCATCATGTTCTGGACCGGGGCGCTGCCCGCACTGCTCGTCGTCTGGCTGCGGCGCAGTGTGCAGGACGCGCCCGAGGCCGCCGCCGCCCGTGAGCAGAGCGCGGAGAAGGGATCCTTCAAGGCGATCTTCAAGCCGGGTCTGCTGCGTGTCACGCTCTTCTCCGTGCTGCTCTCGACCGGTGTCCAGGGCGGCTACTACACGCTGGCCACCTGGGTGCCGACGTATCTGAAGTCCGAGCGCGAGCTGTCCGTCGTCGGCACCGGCGGCTATCTGACGTTCCTGATATCGGGTGCCTTCATCGGCTACCTCACCGGCGGCTACCTCACCGACAAGCTGGGCCGCAGGCGCAACATCTGGCTCTTCGCCCTGCTGTCGGCGATCTGCATCCTGGCGTACGCGAACATCCCGAGCGGCGCCAACACCCTGCTCCTGGTGCTCGGTTTCCCGCTCGGGTTCTGCATGTCGGCGATCTTCAGCGGATTCGGCTCCTACCTGAGCGAGCTGTACCCGACGGCGGTACGCGGCACGGGGCAGGGCTTCACGTACAACACCGGGCGTGCGGTGGGTGCCGTGTTCCCGACGATGGTCGGTTTCCTGGCCGACAGCTGGGGCGTCGGCGGCGCGCTGGTCTTCGGGGCGATCGGCTACGGCCTCGCGGCGCTCGCACTGCTCGGGCTGCCGGAGACGCGCGGGAAGGAGCTCACGTGAACCCCACGGACACCACCCCCCGCACCCGCACCGAAATCCACTCCGGCACCGGCACCGGCACCGAAGACCGTCCCGTCGTCCTCGTCGACGAGCACGCGCGCGCGTGGAGCCCGAAAACCGCCCGCACCCGCTTCCGGGACGGCCTGACAGGCCCCACGGCCGGGGTCGCGGCCGGCCACACCCAGGTCAACCTCATCTCGGTGCCCGCCGACTGGGCCTACGACATGCTGCTGTTCTGCCAGCGCAACCCCAAGCCCTGCCCGGTCCTCGACGTCACGGACGCCGGATCCTGGACCACCGTGCTCGCCGGCGGAGCGGACCTGCGCACGGATCTGCCGCGCTACCGGGTGTGGCGGGACGGCGAGCTGGTGGACGAGCCGACGGACGTGCGCGCGTACTGGCGGGACGACCTGGTGTCGTTCCTGATCGGATGCAGCTTCACCTTCGAGTGGGCGCTGAGCGAGGCGGGCGTCCCGATCCGCCACGTCGAGCAGGGCCGCAATGTGCCGATGTACGTGACGAGTCGGCAGTGCCGTCCGGCGGGGCGGCTGCACGGACCGCTGGTGGTGTCCATGCGGCCGGTGCCGCCCCCGCACCTGGCGGCGGCGATCCGGGAGAGCAGTCTGCTGCCGGCGGTGCACGGCAGCCCCGTGCACTGCGGCGATCCGTCGGGGCTCGGCATAGACGACCTCGGCCGTCCCGACTTCGGCGATCCGGTGGACACCGAACCGGACGACATCCCGGTGTTCTGGGCCTGCGGTGTGACCCCGCAGGCGGCCGTGATGGCCTCGCGTCCGCCGTTCGCCCTCACGCACGCCCCGGGGCAGATGTTCCTCACCGACGCCCGCGACGAGCAGTACCGCGTGGCCTGACAGGAGATGCGACACGTGACCTCGATCGACCTGAACGCCGACCTCGGCGAGGGCTTCGGCCGCTGGCGGCTCACCGACGACGAACGGCTGCTGTCCGTCGTCACCAGCGCCAATGTGGCGTGCGGCTTCCATGCGGGGGACGCGGCCACCATGCGCCGGGTGTGCGAGCTGGCGGCCGAGCGCGGGGTGCGGATCGGCGCCCAGGTGTCCTACCGAGACCTGGCCGGGTTCGGGCGGCGCGCGATGGACGTGCCGCCCGCCGAGCTGGCGGCCGAAGTGGCCTACCAGATCGGCGCCCTGGAGGTCTTCGCCCGCGCCGCGGGCTCCCGCGTGGCCTACGTCAAACCGCACGGCGCGCTCTACAACCGGGTCGTGCACGACGAGGAGCAGGCCGCCGCGGTCGTCGACGGGGTACTTCTCGCGCATGCCTCGCTGCCCGTGCTGGGCCTGCCCGGCTCGCGTCTGCTCGACATGGCGGGCAAGGCCGGACTGCCGGTCGTCACGGAGGCGTTCGCGGACCGCGCGTACACCGACGCGGGCACGCTGGTGCCGCGCACGCACGACGGCGCCGTGGTCACCGACCCGGAGGCCGTCGTGGAGCGGTCCCTGAGCCTGGCCCGCTCCGGCGAGGTCTCCTCCCACTCGGGGACACGGATCGAGGTACGCGCGCGTTCCCTCTGCCTGCACGGCGACACGCCCGGCGCGGTGGAGCTGGCGCGCCGGGTACGGGAACGGCTGGAGACGTCGGGGATCCGGGTGGAGGCCTTCGTATGAAGGTCCGGCCCGTCGGCGAGGACGCGCTGCTCGTCGAGGTCGCCTCGGGCGACGAGGCCCAGGCCCTGCACGCGGAGCTGCTGCGACGCCGCGCGGAGGGCTCGCTGTCAGCTCGCGAGATCGTCCCCGCTGCCCGCACCGTCCTCCTCGACGGCCTCGACTCCCCCGCCCGGCTGGCCGCCGAACTGACCGCCGCCGAACTGCCGCCCGCGCCCCCACGCGCGCGTGAGGTGGTCGAGATCCCTCTGAGGTATGACGGCCCGGACCTGGCCGATGTCGCCGCGCACTGGGGCGTTCCGGAGCGGGAGGTCGCCCGTATCCACGCGGAGACGGAGTTCCGGGTAGCCTTCTGCGGCTTCGCGCCCGGCTTCGGCTATCTCACCGGGCTGCCGTCGCGCTACGACGTCCCGCGCCGGGCGACGCCGCGCACGGCCGTCCCCGCCGGGGCGGTGGCCTTGGCGGGCCCGTACACAGGCGTGTATCCGCGATCGTCGCCGGGCGGCTGGCAGCTGATCGGCACGACGGACACCGTCCTGTGGGACCACGCGCGTGTGCCGGCCGCTCTGCTGTCGCCGGGCACGCGCGTGCGGTTCGTCCCCGAGGCGGCGCCATGACGGATCGCGCCCTCGCCGTCGTACGCGCCGGGGCCCTGACCACCGTGCAGGACCTCGGGCGCCCCGGCCACGCCCATCTCGGCGTCCCCCGCTCCGGAGCCCTGGACGGTCCGGCCGCGGAACTCGTCAACCGGCTGGTCGGCAATCCGCCCGGGGCGGCCGTGCTGGAGACGACGCTCGACGGCTGTGCCGTACGGCCCCGTTCGACGGTCACGGTCGCGGTGGCCGGCGCGCACTGCCGGGTCACGGTGGACGGCCGGCCCGTCCCCTGGGGTGCGCCGGTGCGCGTGCCCGCCGGAGCGCTGCTGGACGTCGGTCCGGCCGTGTCGGGCGTACGCGCGTACGTGGGTCTCTCCGGGGGCGTCGCCGTAGAGCCCGTGCTCGGCAGCCGTTCGACGGACCTGCTGTCGGGGCTCGGCCCGGACCCGCTCGCGGACGGCACGGTGCTGCCGCTGGGCCGCCCGGCCGGTGTGTACGCGCGCGTGGACGTCGCCCCGCAGCCCGGGCCGCCGGCCGAACTGGTTCTGCGGGTGACACTGGGCCCGCGCGACGACTGGTTCACGCCGGAGGCCGTTCGCGCCTTCGTCTCACACGCCTACGGGGTGTCCGCCGCCGGCAACCGCATCGGGCTGCGCACGGAGGGCCCCGCCCTGGAGCGGGCCCGGCACGGTGAACTCCCCAGCGAGGGCATGGTGCTGGGCGCGGTCCAGGTCCCGCCCGACGGCAGGCCGGTGGTGTTCCTGGCCGACCATCCGACCACCGGGGGTTATCCGGTGATCGCGGTGGTGCGAGCCGCCGACCTTCCGGCCGCCGCCCAGGCCGTCCCGGGCACGCCGGTCCGTTTCGTGGCCGTACGGCGCCGCTGAACCCCGTAGGAGCAGGCCGCCGACCGGGTCAGGCGGCGTCCGCTGGCTCCGCCACCGACAGCGCGGCCAGTGCGGCCGACACCGCCGCGGAGGCCCGCAGGTCGAGCCGGGCGCTGGTACCGCGGGCGCGGTGCCGCAGTTCGTCGGCCGCCAGGGTCAGGAGCTGGGGCAGCAGATCGGTGCACCGGCGGGCCACCCAGCCGGTACCGGCCGTGGCCAGCCACCACAGGCTCGCCGACTTCGTCGGAACGGGGAAATCCGGCTCGGGCGAGGGCGCGGGCCCCGTCGCGAGGCCGTGCTCCGCGAGCAGGGCGTGGAAGCGCAGGGCCAGTTGCCGGTGTCCCCGCTCACCGGGGTGCAGCCGGTCCGCGCTCCACATGGCGCGGTCCGTGGTCCAGTCGCCCTCGCACGCGTGCAGATGCAGGGCTTCGTACCGCTCGGACAGGGCATGGACGACCGCGTTCACGGCGCGCTGCCGCCGGGCCAACGGGTGGGCCAGCGCCCCCGGCAGCCCGAGCATCGTGCCCGGGTCGGGCAGACACGCGGTGAGCAGGACCGCGCCCTGTTCGGTGCAGGCCTGGTACACCCGGTCGAGCCGGGCCGCCACGGCCTGGATGTCGAAGGTGCAGCGCAGGGTGTCGTTGACGCCGACGACGACGGACACCAGCTCGGGCCGCAGTTCCAGCGCGGCAGGCAGCTGCCGCTCCAGCACGTCCCGGGTCTGCGCCCCGCTCACCGCGAGGTTGGCGAACCGGGCCGGCCCCTCGGCGAGCCCGTCGGCGAGCAGCGCGGCCCAGCCGCGCCACCCCTCGCCGACGGGATCGCCCACGCCCTCGGTCAGCGAGTCGCCGAGGGCCACGAAACTCGGGCCTCCCACGAACCGCGGGGGTCTCATGCCACGCCTCCGGGCACGTACGGGCGCACCGGGACGGCCGCGTCGTGCGCGGCGACGAAGGCGTCGACCGCCGCGTTCCAGCCGAAGCACTCCGCACGCGCGCGTGCGGCCTCGCGCCGGTCCGCCTCCAGGCCTTCCAGCAGGAGGTCCACGGCGTCCGCGAAGGCGTCCCCGTGGTCCGCGGCGACGGCCCCGGCGGAGCCGATCACCTCGGACAGCGCTGACGACGCGCTGGCCACTACAGGCGTGCCGCAGGCCATGGCCTCCAGCGCGGCGAGCCCGAAGGTCTCGGCGGGCCCCGGCGCCAGGGCGACATCGGCGGACGCCTGGAGCGCGCCGAGCATCCCGCGGTCGGAGACATGGCCGAGGAAGGTGACCGGCAAGGCGCTCTCGCGTGCCCGCTGTTCGAGCCGCGCGCGCAGCGGACCGTCTCCCGCCACCACCAGCACGGCCCGCCGCCCGCGCCGCCGAAGCGTCTCCAGGGCGTCCAGCGCCGTGCCGGGCCGCTTCTCCACGGACAGCCGCGAGCACATCACGAGCAGCGTCTCGTCCCCGCGCGCGTGCCGCGCCCGCAGCTCCGGATCGCGCAGCGCCGGGTGCCGCTGCACCAGGTCGACGCCCAGCGGGGCCCGGACGACGTTGCGTGCCCCGATCCGTACGAACTCGCGCTCGGCGAACTCGGTGGTGCACACCACGCGCGCGTAGGTGTGGGCCGTACGGACGTTGAGGGCGTCGGCGGCACGCCGGGCGGCCCCCTCGGGCAGGCCCCAGGTGCGCAGCACGCCGTCGGCCGTCTCGTGGGAGACCATCACGGCCGGGACCCGGGCGCGCCGCGCCCACTTGCCGGTCCACCTGAGGGTCGTACGGTCGGACACCTCGAGACGGTCCGGCGCGAGTTCCTCCAGGAGCCGGGCCACCCGGCGCTTGTCGGCGAGGACGCGGTAGCCGCCGGTGCCGGGCAGCAGCGGCCCGGGGAGGGTGATCACCCGCCCCTGCTCGGTCTCGCGGTCGCTCGTCCGCTCGCCGGGGACGACGAGGACGGGCTCGTGTCCCGCCGCCTTGAAGCCCTTGCCGAGTTCGCGCAGGGCGGTGCGCAGACCGCCGGACGCGGGCGCGACGAAGTTGGCGAGCCGGACGATCCGCAGCGCCTGGCCGGTCCCGTTTCCCGCGCTCATGCCGCCACCACCGTCCTGCGCCCGGCGAGCACGTTCGTGTAGTGCCCGATCAGCTGGTCGCCGACGGCCGCCCAGGTGCGGCCCTCGACCGTGGCGCGTCCGGCGGCGCCGAAGGCGGCCCGCAGTCCGGGATCGGCGGCCAGGGACCGCACCGCGTCGCGTACCGCGGTCGCGTCGCGCGGCGGCACGAGCAGCCCGGTCTGTCCGTGCGCGACCAGGTCCAGCGGCCCGCCCGCGGCGGGCGCCACGACCGGCAGACCGCTGGCCATGGCCTCCTGCACGGTCTGGCAGAAGGTCTCGAAGGGGCCCGTGTGCGCGAAGACGTCGAACGAGGCGAAGACCCGGGCGAGATCGTCACCGGTCCGGCGGCCGAGGAAGACCGCGCCGGGCAGCGCCTGCTCCAGGCCGGGCCGGCTGGGGCCGTCGCCGACGATCACGACCCGGACGCCGTCCAGGCCGCAGGCACCGGCGAGGAGTTCGACCTGCTTCTCGGGGGCGAGCCGGCCGACGTAGCCGACGATCAGCTCGCCGCCCGGGGCCAGCTCACGGCGCAGGGCCTCGTCGCGGCGGTCCGGCCGGAAACGTTCGGTGTCCACCCCGCGCGGCCACAGCTTGACCCGGGGCACACCGTGGGTCTCCAGGTCCTTCAGGGCGGCGCTGGAGGGGGCGAGGGTGAGGTCGGCGGCGCCGTGGACGGAGCGGATGCGCCGCCAGGCGGCGGCCTCTCCGGCGCCCATGTACGTACGGGCGTATCCGGCCAGGTCGGTCTGGTAGACGGCGACGGCGGGGATGCCGAGGCGGGCGGCGGCGGCCATGCCGCGCACGCCGAGGACGAAGGGGCTGGCGAGGTGGACGACATCGGCACGGTGCTCGATGAGGGTGGCGGCCAGGCGGCGGCTGGGGAGGGCGACGCGGACCTGGGGGTAGCCGGGGAGCGGGAGGGAGGGGACGTGGACGACGCGGCACGGCGCGGAGGCGTCGGGCTTGTTCCCGGGCGCCGGGGCCGGGGCCACGACGACGGGAGTGTGACCGCGATCGACGAGGTGCCGGGCGGTCTGGAGCGCGCAGTGGGCCACGCCGTTCACGTCGGGGGGAAAGGATTCGGTCACGATGACGACACGCATACCGGTGTTGTCGCCGGGCCGGACGTGGCCGCGTCAACGTGGATCTTTCCGAACGAGGAACGTCCTATGAGCGTTCTGAGGTGCACCCGCGCAGGTCAGGCCGCGTCCATACGCTCCTGACCCGCGAGTCACCCCGCGTTCACCCGGGCGGCCTGAATGCGCCCCGGCGTCCTGCCGGAGGGGGGTCACACAGCGGACTCCTCGGGACCGATCCGGCTGCGTACGGCGGTCTGGACCTCGGCCTCCTCGGCCGGGTCGGCGGCGAGCCTGCGCAGTCGCTCCACAACCCGGGTGTCGCCGGTCTCGGCGTGCCGGGCGGCGAGTTCACGGGTGGTCTCCTCGCAGTCCCACAGGCATTCGACGGCGAAGCCGGTGGCGAAGGAGGGGTCGGTGGCGGCGAGGGCCCGGGCGGCCCGGCCGCGCAGATGGGAGGAGGCGGTCTCGCGGTAGACGTGGCGGAGCACGGGTGCGGCGCAGGCGATGCCGAGCCGTCCGGTGCCGTCGACCAGCGTCCACAGGGTCGGCGCGTCGGGGCCTTCGCCGCGCACCGCCTCCCGTAGCGCCGCGAGGACCAGGTCCCGGTCGTGCACCCCGCCCAGGCAGGCGAGGACGCGTCCGGCGGCGGCGCCCAGCTCGTCGGGCCGGTGCGCCCAGCCGCGCGCCCGGTCCACCGCCGTGAGACTGCGCATCCGTTCGAAGGCGTCGACGGCGGCCTCCACGACGACCGTCGAGCCGGTGGCCACGGCGCCCTCGATCAGGTCGAGGGCATCGGGATCGTTGCTCTCGGCGAGATAGCGCAGTGCGGTGCACCGGGCGCCGTCGCCGCCGTCCTTCGCTGCCTGGACGATCTCGGCCCGGTCCTCGGGCCCTGCCACGGCGGTGAGGCAGCGGGCGGCCGGGACGTGGAGTGCGGCGCCCCGGTCGAGGCCCTGCTGGGCCCATTCGAATACGGCCTGCACGCTCCATCCGGGGCGCGGGCCCGTCGGCCGCATCTGCCGCTGCCAGCGGTCGAAGGAGCCTGTCTCGTGGGCGGCACGCACGCGTGCGGAGATGGATTCGCGGGGATCGTCGGCCCACAGCCGCCACGGCCTGGGCTCGAAGGCGTCGCGGACGGTGGCGGCCAGTTGGGCCTCGCCCTCCGGATCGGCCGGGAACCGGGCGAGGACGGGCGCGGCGAGGGCCCGCAGGCCCGCGTCGTCGTCCCTGAGGGCGAGTTCGTCGAGGGCCCAGGCCCAGTTCGAGCCGTGGGCGGCGTACCTGCGCAGCAGTTCGAGCGCGTCCCGCCTGCCGTAGGAGGCGAGGTGCCCGAGGACGGCGAGAGCGAGCCCGGTGCGTGACTCCTCGGTGTCGAGGACGTCCTCGGCGTCGAAGAGATGGGCCTCGATCGCGTCCAGCTCGCCGTTCAGGTCGAGGTAGAGGCGGGCGTAGTAGAGGGAGCGGTTCTCCACCTGCCAGTCGTGGCGGGGATCGCGCAGCACACAGTGGTTCAACGCCGCGAGCGCCTCGGGGCGCGGGGCGGTGAGCGCGTGCAGCGTGCCGTCGCCGCGGCCCCGCTGAAGCAGGCCGAGCAGCGTACCGCTGGGCGCTATGACCGGATCGAACATGGGAAACAGCCTCACATCAAGCGTCGACGCAACCGGGGACGTGTACTACCTGGCCGCGCGACAACACGTCGGAGTGCCCGCCGTTTCCTGCTTGCTGTAGACCATCTTCCTCTGCCTCTCGTCGGTGGCCCCTGCGGACCGCGTCACGGCCCGCGCGGTGCGGCAACACCTGCCCAACCATCACGTCCGTGAACCACGTCGTCATGATGACTCGGCACTTCCGTCTGCCGCGACCGAAATTTCGGCGGCCCTGTACCGCCTCCCCCGTTTTCTGTGTCGTTCCAGGTCAGACTGGTCGGCTCAGCGCTCGCCGAACAGTTCGAGCAATTCCGTCCGGCCGAACATCCGGGCCGTGTCGACGGCCGAGGGCGTGCCGGCGGACGGGTCGGCACCGCCCTCCAGGAGGGCCTTGATCACGTCCGTCTCACCCTTGAAGGCGGCTCCCGCGAGCGGGGTCTGGCCTCGGTCGTTCACCCGGTCGGCCTCGGCGCCGCGGGCGAGCAGGGCGCGCACCGCGTCGGAGTGGCCGTGATAGGCGGCGAGCATCACGAGCGAGTCGCCGCGGTCATTGGTGAGGTTGGCCGGAACACCCGCGTCGACATACGCCACGAGCGCCTCGGTCCGTCCCCGCCGGGCCAGATCGAAGATCTTGGTCGCCAGCTCCACGACCTCGGGGTCGGGGACTTCGGTCATCGGCCGGACCGCCTCTCCACTGCTCATCACGCCTGGTGCGCACGTCTGCGAGTGGTGCAGCCGTACGAGTGAATCGCCAGGGTACTGGCTCGCGCGGCACATGACCCGATGTGCCCGAGGTAAAGATCACCACAGGCCCGGGCGAGCACAACACCCCAGCTCGACCGGTTCCGGGACCATGCCGCAGCCCGGGGGAAGCCACCCGATTTCCACCCAGTTGCACCTTTTATCGTACGGATACATCCTGTGAGCCTGGAAGTACTCATGGTGACTGTCCCCGCGAACCAGGAGAACCCAAATGATCCTCTCCATCTCAGGCGTGGTCCTGCTCGGCATCGTCGTCTTCATCTTCTTCCGCAAGGACGGCCTCAAGGCGTCGCACGCCGTGGTCGCGATGCTCTTCGGCTTCTACCTGGCCAGCACGGCCATCGCCCCGAGCATCAAGGCAGGCGGCGAGAGCCTGGCGAGCCTCCTCGGCGGAATCAAGTTCTGACGGCCCCGCACCCCGTACGCATCCCGCCCGTACGCACTCTCTGGAGGCAGCAGTGGCCCGGCGCCCCCTCCCCCGCATCCTGAGCAACGGCAGCGCGCAGCTCGTCCGGAGCCGGGAGCTGGCCCGTACGGCCGCCGACAGTGCCACCGACGTCCTCCATCCGCTGATCACGATCACGCGCGGTCTGCGTCGGCTGGCAGCGGCCGGACGGCGCAGATGGAGCGAGACGCCCAAGGAGAAACGGGGAGCGCTGCTGTTCCTGGCGGCCTCCGTCATCCTCGTCGTGGCCCTGATGCCGTACGGACCGCTGCTCGCCGCCATCACCCTGATGGCGGCGGCCGCATGGCAGGGCCGGGAGCGCGCCGCGTCGGCATCCGACGGGCCCGACGAGTCGCAGAGCCGGCGCCTGCAGTCCCTGTACGAGGCGCTCGTGCCGTACTTCTCCACCGCCGAGGACCCCGAGCCGCTGTACTCCCACGGCGGCACCTGGGAGAAGGCCTTCCCCACCTACGCCTTCGACGGCACCGGCCGGATCTCGCACCTGGTGCTGCACTACCCGGCGTACTTCGCCGACGGCGAGGCCGAGGCCCGCGCCCGGATCGAGGGCCTGCTCGCGGCCAAGTCGGGCAAGGGGCGCGAATACCACTTCTCGTGGGAAGAGGAAGGCAACCAGTTGACGGTCAGCGTGCTCGTGCCGCTCGCCGTCGACATCGCCGCCCAGCGCTTCGTCACCGCCCCGGGCGAGACGGTCCTCGGTTTCACCGACCCCACCCGGGTCCACCGCACCCTCCCCGTGGCATCCGGCGAACAGCGGCGGGACGTCCCCCCGGTCGTCTGGCGCACGGGCCTGCGCTCCACCGAGCCGCATCTGCTCGCCCTCGGCCAGCCGGGCACCGGCACCTCGACCCTGCTGCGGTCCATCGCCCTGCAGGCCCTCCAGCACGGCGACGTGGTGATCGTCGACGGCGGCGGCACCGGCGAGTACGCCTGCCTGACCGGCCGGGACGGCGTCCTGGCCGTCGAATGCGGTCTCCCCGGGGTGCTGGCGAGCCTGGAGTGGGCAGCGACCGAGACCGAGCGCCGCCTGATCGCCGCCAACCGTGCCCACCAGGAGGGCCAACCGCCGCCCGACGACACCAAGCGTCCCCTGTGGATCCTCCTGGACCGTCCGACGGCGTTCACCCACCTCGCCGCCGCCCAGGACCGCAAGGACCCGCAGTCCCTCCTCCAGGTCCCGCTCCGGCACGGCCGCCCGGCGAACGTGACGGTGGTCGTGGCCGAGCAGCTGGACGCCATGGACGCCCTCGGCGAACCGATGCGGCAGCACACCCGCGCGCGCGTGCTCCTCGGGCCGGCGACGGCCGAGCAGCTCGAGTCCGTCCTGGGCGCGCCCCCGCACACCACCCCCGTCGAGGAGGTCCCGCCCGGCCGCGGCTACGCCCGCCTCGGCCTGGGCCCGGTCCACCGCCTCCAGGTCCCGGCCACGCCGAACCCCTACGACGACGCCACGTCCGACGCCCACCGCCAAGCGGTCCTGGACCTCCTGCCGCCGCGCACGACACCGGCGGACGGGGAGACGGTCCCCGGGCCGGAGGGGACGGAGGCGAAGCCGCGCACGACGGACCCGAAGCCGCAACCCGTGCCGGATCCGGTACCGGTCCTGACGAAACCGAAGGACTCGATCCCGAATCCGGTACCGGTTCTGACGAAGCCCGCGAAGACGAAAGCGAAGGCGAACTAACCACGCCGGGCGACCGCGTCACACCAGGCGCCCCTGTCACCCCCGCCGGGCGCCAAAACCGGCCCGGCGTCAGCTGACCGCCCTGCGCGACCGAGCCACGGCGCAACCGAGCCACACCGGGCGACCGCGTCACACCGAGCGCCCCGGTCACGCCCGCCGGGCGCCGGCACCGGCCCGGCGTCAGCTGAACGTTCTGCGCGACCCAGCCACGGCGCAACCGAGCCACACCGGGCGACCGCGCCCCACCGAGCGCCCCGGTCACGCCCGCCAGGCACCAAAACCGGCCCGGTGGCAGCTGACCGCCCTGCGCGACCCAGCCACGGCGCAACCGAGCCACACCGGGCGACCGCGCCACACCAGGCGCCCCTGTCACCCCGCCGGGCGCCAAAACCGGCCCGGTGGCAGCTGAACGTTCTGCGCGACCGAGCCACGGCGCAACCGAGCCACACCGGGCGACCGCGTCACACCTAGCGCCCCGGTCACACCCGCCGGGCGCCGGCACCGGCCCGGCGCCAGCTGAACGTTCTGCGCGACCGAGCCTCGGAGCCCTACGCCACGAACGTCCGCGGCGCCTCTCCGGCCCCCGCGCCGCCCTCCTCCACGATCCGCGCCGCTGCGGCCAACCGCACAGCCGCCTCCTCTGCCACCGCGCCCCCGACGGTGAACGGCAGCCGCACATACCCCTCGAACGCCCCGTCCACGCCGAACCGGGGCCCGGACGGCACCCGCACCCCGACCCGCTCCCCCGCCTCGGCGAGCCGCGAACCGGAGAGCCCCCCGGTCCGCACCCACAGCGTCAGACCGCCCCGGGGCACCTCGAACTCCCACCCGGGCAGCTCCCGCCGCACCGCCGCCACGAGCTCGTCACGGTTCTCCCGCGCCTGTTCCCGCCGCACCTCCACGGCCTGTTCCCAGCCCCCCGTCCCGAACAGCCAGTTCACGGCCAGCTGCTCCAGCACGGGCGTGCCGAGGTCGGCGTAGGCCCGCGCGGCCACCAGACTGCGGATCACGTCCGGCGCCGCCCGCACCCAGCCGATGCGCATCCCGGCCCAGAACGCCTTGCTCGCCGACCCCACCGTGATCACCGTGGACCCGGCCGGGTCGAAGGCGCACACCGGCTTCGGCATCCGCACGTCCGGGTCGAGCCACAGCTCGCTCATCGTCTCGTCGGCGATCAGCACGGTCCCCGCGGAGCGCGCCGCGTCCACCAGCCGCCGCCGCTGATCCTCGTCGGCAAGCGCACCGGTCGGGTTGTGGAAGTCGGCGACCACGTACGCGATCCGGGGCGCGGCGTCCCGCAGGACCTGCCGCCAGCGGTCCATGTCCCAGCCGGTGAGCCCCTCGGCCATCGCGACGGGCACCAGCCGGGCCCCGGCCTCCCGCATCAGCTGGAGGATGTTGGCGTACGAGGGCGACTCGACGGCGATGCGCTCGCCCCGCCCGGCGAACAGATGGCAGATCGCGTCGATCGCGCCCATCGCCCCGGTCGTCACCATGATCTGCTCGGGCATGGTCGGGATCCCGCGCGCGGTGTACCGCTCGGCGATCATCGACCGCAGCGCCGGCAGCCCGGCGGGATAGTCGCCGTGCGTGTGCGCGTACGGCGGCAGTTCCTCCAGGGCGCCCTGCACGGCCCGGGTCAGCCACGGCTCGGGGGCAGGCAGCGCCGCACAGCCCAGGTCGATCATCGAGCCGAGGGTCTCGGGCGGCAGCGGTTCCAGGCCGCGCGCGGGCAGCGGGTTCCCGGCCGGCACGGCGGTCCAGCTGCCCGCGCCGCGCCGGGACTCCAGGAAGCCCTCGCCACGCAGCGCCTCGTACGCGGCGGCGACCGTCGTACGGCTGACGGTCAGGGAGAGGGCGAGTTCCCGCTCGGCGGGCAGCCTGGCGGCGACCGGGATCCGTCCTTCGAGCACCAGCAGGCGGATGCCGTCGGCGAGCGCGCGGTAGGCGGGCGGCCGGCGTGTGCCGGGCCCTGCCGGGCGCTCCTGCTGGGAGTTGAGCAGCCGGGCCAGCTGCGCCGGCCCCACGGCCGAAGTCCACTGAGCCATCGGAATCAGTCCACCTTCCCCGGATTGGCCATGGATGACCTCTCCATCCAAGCCACAGGGTGTCATGCATCAGTCCACTTACACCAGGGGAGCACATCATGTCCACGCGGCGCCACCTCACCCGGCGGCTGATCCAGCTCTATGCAGGCCTCGCGCTGTACGGCGCGAGTTCGGCGCTGCTCGTCCGGTCGGGGCTCGGGCTGGAGCCGTGGAACGTGCTGCACCAGGGCCTCGCCGAGCGGACGGGGCTGTCGATCGGCGTGGTGCTGACGATCGTGGGCGCGGCGGTGCTGCTCACCTGGATCCCGCTGCGCCAGCGGCCGGGCCTGGGCACGGTCTCCAACGTGCTGGTCATCGGCATGGCCATGGACGCGACGCTGGCCCTGGTGCCCGACGCGCACGGCCCGGTGGCGCGCGTGACGCTGATGGTGACGGGGATCGTCCTGAACGGCGCGGCGACCGGCCTGTACATCGCGGCGCGTTTCGGCCCGGGGCCGCGCGACGGCCTGATGACGGGCCTGCACCAGCGCACCGGGGTCTCGATCCGCCTGGTGCGCACGGCCATCGAGTTCACAGTCGTGGCGACGGGCTTCGCCCTGGGCGGCACCGTCGGCATCGGCACCCTGCTCTACGCGGTCTCCATCGGCCCGCTCGCCCAGCTGTTCCTGCGCGTGTTCGCCGTCCCCGCGGCATCCGGCGGCAGCACGGTCGTTGCCACCGGTCAACCCCGAGGAGCGATACTGCGTCCGTGACCCCGCGGATACGCCATCCCTATCTCGACCACCCCGGCCCGATCGCCTTCGCCCACCGGGGCGGGGCCGCAGACGGCCTGGAGAACACGGTGCGGCAGTTCCGGTGTGCCGTCGAGGCTGGCTACCGGTACATCGAGACCGATGTTCACGCCACCCGGGACGGCAAGCTCGTGGCCTTCCACGACGCGACCCTGGACCGGGTGACGGACGGCGCGGGCCGGATCGCGGACCTGCCGTGGCACGACGTACGGCACGCGCGCGTGGCGGGTGAGGAACCGCTGCCCCTCTTCGAGGAACTCCTGGAGACCTTCCCCGACGTGCGCTGGAACGTCGACGTCAAGGCGGAGGCCGCCCTGCTGCCCTTCCTTGACCTGGTCGGCCGGACGGACTCCTGGGACCGGATCTGCCTCGGCTCGTTCTCCGAGGCACGCGTGGTGCGCGCCCAGCGGCTGGCCGGCCCGCGCCTGGCCACGTCGTACGGCACCCGGGGCGTGCTCGGTCTGCGGCTGCGCTCCTGGGGGCTGCCCGCGGCGGTGCGCCGCTCGGCGGTCGCCGCCCAGGTCCCCGAGATGCAGTCCGGCATCCAGGTCGTGGACCACCGCTTCCTGCACGCGGCCCACGCGCGCGGGCTCCAGGTGCATGTGTGGACCGTCAACGAGCCCGAGAGCATGCACCGGCTTCTGGACCTGGGTGTGGATGGCATCATGACCGATCACATCGACACGTTGCGCAAGGTCATGGAGGACCGCGGCGTCTGGGTCTGACACCCCGCCCCGCCGCCTCCGCGCGTTCACGGGGAAGCGAGGGCACGGGTGGGCACCGACACCGTGCGGACACCGCCGGACGACGGGGCGGCTGATCTCAGACGCGAGCAGCGCGGCTGGTACTTCTACGACTGGGCGTGCTCCGTCTACTCGACGAGCGTGCTCACCGTCTTCCTGGGCCCCTATCTGACATCGGTCGCCGAGTCGGCGGCCGATGCCGACGGGTATGTCCACCCCCTCGGGATCCCGGTGCGCGCAGGGTCCTTCTTCGCCTACTCGGTGTCCCTGTCGGTGATCGTGGCCGTGCTGGTGATGCCCCTGGTCGGTGCCGCCGCCGACCGCACCGGCCGCAAGAAGCCCCTCCTCGCGGCCGCCGCCTATCTGGGGGCCACGGCCACGGCGGCCATGTTCTTCCTGGACGGCGACCGCTATCTGCTGGGCGGGGCCCTGCTGGTCGTCGCGAACGCGGCGCAGTCCGTGGCGATGATGCTCTACAACTCCTACCTGCCGCAGATCGCCCCGCCCGAACAACGGGACGCGGTCTCCTCCCGCGGCTGGGCCTTCGGCTACGCGGCGGGATCTCTGGTCCTTGTCGTCAATCTCGTCCTCTACACCGGGCACGAGAGCTTCGGCATCTCCGAGAGCACGGCGGTCCGCATCTGCCTGGCGTCGGCCGGCCTGTGGTGGGGCGCGTTCGCCCTCATCCCGCTGCGGCGGCTGCGCGACCGCAGGTCCGCCGCGCGCGAGACGCCCCTCCCCGGCTTCCGGCAGCTCGCGGCGACCGTCCGCGACATGCGCCGCCACCCCCTGACCCTGGCCTTCCTGCTCGCGTACCTCGTCTACAACGACGGCGTCCAGACGGTGATCTCCCAGGCCTCGGTCTACGGCTCGGAGGAACTGGGCCTCGGGCAGTCCACCCTGATCGGCGCCATCCTGCTGGTGCAGGTGCTGGCGGTGGCGGGCGCCCTGGCGATGGGCCGGCTGGCCCGGACGTACGGGGCCAAGCGCACGATCCTCGGCTCGCTCGTCGCGTGGACGTTGACGCTGGCGGCCGGGTACTTCCTGCCGGCCGGGGCGCCGGTGTGGTTCTTCGTCCTGGCGGCCGGGATCGGCCTGGTCCTCGGCGGCAGCCAGGCGCTGTCCCGCTCCCTGTTCTCCCATCTCGTCCCGCCCGGGAAGGAGGCCGAATACTTCTCCGCGTACGAGATGAGCGACCGCGGCATGAGCTGGCTCGGCCCGCTGCTGTTCGGGCTCACCTACCAGCTGACCGGGAGCTACCGGGACGCGATCATCTCGTTGGTGGGCTTCTTCGTCATCGGATTCGTGCTGCTCGCCCGGGTACCCGTGGGGCGTGCGATCCGCGAAGCGGGGAATCCGGTTCCTGACAGGATTTAGCACTCGGCGCGAAAGGGCTGTAGTGTACGCGTTTGGCCTGCCAGGCGTACCGTTACTGCGCGTCAAAGATGCCGAAACGCTAGGTTACATCTGCTAGCAGATGTGACAAACCGGGCGCTGGTGGGTACTGCAAGGGTTGACAAGGCTGCGGCTACGACGGCGACGCATGACCCGGAACGGGACTCGGAACGGGAATCTTTACCGCCGACCGGACGTTGACCGGATGACGACGACAGCGACACCTGTCCTGTGGGCGACAAGCCCGGGAGGCACGATTCATGAGTGAGCGAGCTCTTCGCGGCACGCGCCTCGTGGTGACCAGCTACGAGACGGACCGCGGCATCGACTTGGCTCCGCGCCAGGCCGTGGAGTACGCATGCGAGAAGGGGCACCGGTTCGAGATGCCCTTCTCGGTCGAGGCGGAGATCCCGCCGGAGTGGGAGTGCAAGGTCTGCGGGGCCCAGGCACTCCTCGTGGACGGCGATGTCCCGGAAGAGAAGAAGGGCAAGCCCGCGCGTACGCATTGGGACATGCTGATGGAGCGGCGCACCCGTGAGGAACTCGAAGAGGTCCTCGAGGAGCGCCTGGCGGTGCTGCGCTCCGGTGCGATGAACATCGCGATTCATCCCCGGGACAGCAGCCGCAAGTCGGCCTGACCCTCCGGGCCTGGCCGAACAGCGCATCGGAACCGCGGGCGCCGTACGTCC